>JAQGIA010000163.1 GCA_028291445.1 Belnapia sp. | reverse complement strand
GCGACGGGCAGCATCTTCTGGCACCCCAAGGGCTGGAAGCTCTACCGGGTGCTGGAGGACTACATGCGCCGCCGGCTGGACCGGACCGACTACCAGGAGGTGAAGACGCCCCAGTTGGTGGATCGCAAGCTCTGGGAAGCCTCCGGCCACTGGGAAAAATTCCGCGAGAACATGTTCATCGCCCAGGTCGAGGACGAGTCCGAGAAGGATCGGGTCCTCGCCCTGAAGCCGATGAACTGCCCCTGCCACGTGCAGATCTTCAACCAGGGCCTGCGCAGCTATCGCGAGCTGCCGCTGCGGATGGCCGAATTCGGGTCCTGCCACCGCTACGAGCCATCCGGTGCGCTGCATGGCATCATGCGGGTGCGCGCCTTCACCCAGGATGACGCGCATATCTTCTGCAGCGAGGACCAGATCGCCGCAGAGACGGTGGAATTCGTGGCGCTGCTCTCCTCGATCTACCGCGACCTGGGGTTTGCGGATTTCCGGGTGAAGTTCAGCGATCGGCCGGCCAAGCGGGCAGGCGAGGACCATGTCTGGGACCAGGCGGAGGGGGCGCTGCGCGAGGCCTGCCGGACCGCCGGCGTCGAATACGAGCTGAACCCGGGGGAGGGCGCCTTCTATGGCCCGAAGCTGGAATTCGTGCTGCGGGATGCGATCGGCCGGGACTGGCAATGCGGCACCCTGCAGGTGGATTTTGTACTGCCGGAGCGGCTGGATGCGGAATACGTGGCCGAGGACGGCAGCCGCCGCCGCCCGGTCATGCTGCACCGGGCCATCCTCGGGTCCTTCGAGCGCTTCATCGGCATATTGATCGAACAGCACGCCGGGCGCTTCCCGCTATGGCTGGCCCCCGTCCAGGTGGTGGTGACGACCATCGTCTCCGATGCCGATGATTTCGCCAAGGTTGCGGCGGCGGCCCTGAGCAAGGCCGGGTTGCGGGTGGATCTCGACCTGCGCAACGAGAAGATCAACCGCAAGGTGGTGGACCATATCGAGCAGCGGGTACCGGTGCTGGTGGTGGTCGGCCGGCGCGAGGCGGAGGAGGGCAGCCTGGTGCTGCGCCGGCTGCCGGGCCGCGAGCAGGTGACCCTGCCGCTGGCCGAGGCGGTGGCACTGCTTGCGAAAGAGGCATTGCCGCCCGATTGCCTGCCCGCTGTTGCAGCGGCGTGATCCAGGCCCCATAAAGCGAGACCAACACGTCGACAGGAGACGACCATAGCCAGAGGTCCCGTTTCGAACCAGATGCCGACCCGCGACGGACCGCGGGTCAACGAGGAAATTCGCGTTCCCCAGGTTCGGTTGATCGATCAGGACGGCGAGATGCTCGGCGTCATGACCGCGCGCGAGGCAATGCTGAAGGCTTTCGAGGTCGGGCTGGATCTGCTCGAAATCAGCCCGAATGCGGTGCCGCCGGTCTGCAAGATCACCGACTACGGCAAGTTCAAGTACGAACAGCAGAAGAAGGCCAACGAGGCCCGCAAGAAGCAGAAGATCGTCGAGATCAAGGAAGTCAAGGTTCGCCCGAACATCGACGACCATGACTACGACGTGAAGATGCGGCAGATGAAGGGCTTCATCGAGGAAGGCGACAAGGTCAAGGTGACCCTGCGGTTCCGTGGGCGCGAGATGGCGCACCAGGACCTGGGCATCAAGGTCCTCGAGCGCATCCGGATGGAGCTGGGCGAAACCATCAAGGTTGAACAGATGCCGCGGCTCGAGAACCGGCAGATGATCATGGTGCTGGCGCCCAAATAGCTTGACGTAACGGGCGCCGGGTCTTAGGCGTCCGGGCTTCGGCCATATCGGTCCCCTGCCGGGCAGGGGGCTCCGTCGCTCCGCGAAGACTCGCGCAGCGGCGCAATATCGTATGGGTTGGTGGGAAGGGATTAGGTCGGTCCGATGTTCGAGGCATTGTCCAGCAAGCTGAACGGGGTCTTCGACAAGCTCCGCCGTCGCGGCGCGCTGACCGATGCCGATGTCCAGGAAGCGCTGCGCGAGGTCCGGGTGGCGTTGCTGGAGGCGGATGTCGCCCTACCGGTGGTGAAGGACATCATCACCAAGGTGCGGGACCGCGCCGTGGGCCAGGAGGTGATCCGCGCCGTCTCCCCGGCCCAGCAGGTCGTCAAGATCGTCAACGACTGCCTGGTGGAAGCGCTGGGCGGCGGCGAGGGCGAAGCTGGTGCCCCTGGGGGCGCGCGGGGCCTCGATCTCAACGCGGCCGCGCCGGTGCCGATCCTGATGGTCGGGCTCCAGGGCTCGGGCAAGACCACCACCTCCGGCAAGATCGCCCTGCGGTTGAAGAACCGCGACAAGAAGAAGGTGCTGCTGGCCAGCCTCGACGTGCATCGCCCGGCGGCACAGTTGCAGCTCGAGACCCTGGCGAAGCAGGTCGGCGTCGCCAGCCTGCCGATCATCGCCGGGCAGACCCCCTTGCAGATCGCCGAGCGGGCGATGGACCTCGGGCGGCGCGAGCTGTTCGACGTGGTCATCCTCGATACCGCCGGCCGGCTCGCCATCGACGTGGTGCTGATGGCGGAGGTGGCGGCGGTGAAAGCCGCGACCAGGCCGCATGAGACCCTGCTGGTGGTCGATGCGATGACCGGCCAGGATGCGGTGAATACCGCCCGCGCCTTCCAGGATACCGTCGGTATCACCGGCATCGTCATGACGCGCATCGACGGCGATGCCCGCGGCGGTGCGGCGCTGTCCATGCGGGCGGTCACCGGCGCGCCCATCAAGCTGCTGGGCGCCGGCGAGAAGCTGGATGCGCTGGAGGATTTCCACCCCGACCGCATTGCCGGCCGCATCCTCGGCATGGGCGACATCGTCTC
>JAQGIA010000136.1 GCA_028291445.1 Belnapia sp. | reverse complement strand
GCCCTTGCGGGTACGGGCATTGGTGTGCGTGCGCTGACCACGGACCGGGAGGCCCCGGCGATGACGCAGGCCGCGGTAGCAGGCCATGTCCATCAGCCGCTTGATGTTCATCGCAACTTCACGACGGAGGTCGCCCTCGACGCGATATTCGCGGTCGATCAACTCGCGGATGCGGAGGATTTCCTCATCGGTGAGCTGGTTGACGCGACGGTCCTCGGGGATGCCGAGCTTGCTGCAGATCTCGACCGCGTTCTTCGGGCCGATGCCGTAGATATAGCGCAGCGAGATTTGCACGCGCTTATTCGTGGGGATGTTCACTCCGGCGATGCGCGCCACTGCTCAGCTCCTGGAGCCTGTCGCTCCTGCTATCACCGGGGCGGCTCGATGCCACCCGCGACGACTTGATCAACTCAATATGCCAACGGCGAAGCACGGCCGGAAATGCCCGGAAGGCTTCCTCTGACCGCGAGAGGCGCGGACTATACCACGGCCCCTCTCGCGTCAACCCTCGGCGTCAGTTCGTCTTCGGCACGGGACCCAGGATAGCCTCCACCTGGCGGGAGACCTCGTTCATCTCCGCCATGCCATCCACCACGCGGAGGATGCCCTGGGCGGCGTAGTAGGGCAGCAGCGGCGCCGTCTGACGGTGGTAGGCATCGAGCCTCGCCGCCACCAGCTCCGCCTTGTCGTCGGCCCGGCGGGTGAAGCTGGTCCCGCCGCAGACATCACAGACCTCCGGCTTGGCCGGGAGCTTGAACTGGTCGTGGTAGCCTTCGCCGCATTGGGCGCAGGTGAAGCGGCCGGCGATGCGGTCGACCAGCGCGGCGTCATCCACCTGCAGCTCGATCACATGATGCAGCGGCCTGGCATTGTCCTTGAGGACGACATCCAGCGCCTCGGCCTGCGGCACGGTGCGCGGGAAACCATCCAGGATGAAGCCACGCGCCACATCCGGGGCGATGACGCGCTCAGCCAGCATGGCGATGATGATGGCGTCGGGGACCAGTTCCCCGCGCTCCATGATCGCCTTGGCCTGCAGGCCGATGTCGCTGCCCGAGCGGACCTCGGCCCGGAGCATGTCGCCGGTCGAGATCTGCTTCAGCCCGTAACGGTCCTCCAGGCGCTTGGCCTGGGTACCCTTTCCGGCGCCGGGTGGGCCCAGCAGAATCAGATTCATCGATCGTTCTCCCATGCGCGTCGCGGTCCTTGCCGCAGCCGATCGTTCAGGCAGCGGTTCAGCGTGGGCGCGGCGACCCGCGGCCGCCCAACCGGGCTTTGCGGATCAACCCCTCATACTGATGGGCAAAGAGATGCGACTGCACCTGCGCGACCGTGTCCATGGTCACCGAGACGATGATCAGCAGGGAGGTGCCACCGAAGTAGAAGGGCACCCCGTAGTTGCTGATGAGCAGCTCGGGCAGGATACAGACCAGGCAGAGGTAGAGGGCGCCGATCGCGGTCAGCCGGGTCAGCACCCGGTCGAAGTAATCCGCCGTGTGCTGGCCCGGACGGATGCCCGGCACGAAGCCGCCGTACTTCTTCAGATTATCCGCCGTCTCCACCGGGTTGAAGACCACCGCGGTGTAGAAGAAGGCGAAGAAGATGATCAGCGCCATGTACAGCGCCATGTACAGCGGCTGGCCATGCGCCAGGGCGTTGGTGATGGTACTGAGCCAGCCTTCCGCATTGGGGTCCGCCGCGAATCCGGCCACGGTGGCCGGCAGCAGCAGCAGCGACGAGGCGAAGATCGGCGGGATGACGCCGGCGGTGTTCAGCTTCAGCGGCAGGTGGGTGTTCTCCCCGCCGAACATGCGGTTGCCGACCTGGCGCTTGGGATATTGCACCGGGATGCGGCGCTGGGCGCGCTCGACGAAGACCACCAGGGCGATGACGCCGAGCGCGACCGCCAGGAAGAAGATGATGAAGAAAGTCGAGAGCGCGCCGGTCCGGCCGAGTTCGAGGGTCGCCACCAGCGCATGCGGCAGATTGGCCACGATGCCGGCGAAGATGATCAACGAGATGCCGTTGCCGACGCCCCGCGCGGTGATCTGCTCGCCCAGCCACATCAGGAACATGGTGCCGCCGACCAGGGTGATGACGCAGGAGATGCGGAAGAACATCCCCGGGTCGCCGACCGCCGGACCAAAATTGCCGCGCATGCTTTCCAGCCCGACGGCAATGCCCCAGGCCTGGAAGATGGCGATGAGAACCGTCAGGTAGCGGGTGTACTGGTTGATCTTCTTCCGGCCCGACTCGCCTTCCTTCTTCAGGGTCTCGAGCGCCGGGACCGCCGCGGTCATCAGCTGGATGATGATGCTGGCGGAGATATAGGGCATGATGTTCAGCGCGAAGACGGTCATCCGTCCCAACGCGCCGCCCGTGAACATGTCGAACATGCCGAGGATCCCGCCGCCGTGCTGGCGCAGGATTTCCCCCATCACCCCGGCATCGACCCCCGGCACCGGCACATAGGTGCCGATCCGGTAGACGATCAACGCCCCCAGGGTGAACCAAATGCGTTTCTTGAGCTCGGTCGCCTTG
>JAQGIA010000109.1 GCA_028291445.1 Belnapia sp. | reverse complement strand
GCATCCGCCTTCAGCATCTCGCCCGACAGGTGCAGGCTGCTGCCGCTGCCGGAGGAGGCATAGGTCAGCGCCCCCGGTTGGGCACGGGCCGCCGCCAGCAGGTCGGCGAGGCTGCGGAGCGGGCTGTCCGGCCGCACCACCAGCACATTAGGCAGGTCGGCGAACAGCGCGACCGGCAGCAGATCCTCCGGCCGGTAGCTGAGCTTGCTGTGCAGGTGCAAATTAATCGCCGCGGTGCCGATCGAGCCGAAGAACAGGGAATAGCCGTCCGGCTCGGCCCGGGTCGCCAGCTCGGCGGCGATGACGCCGGCGGCGCCGCCGCGATTCTCGGCGACCACCGGCTGTCCCAGCCGGGTGCCCAGCCGGTCGGCCAGCACCCGCGCCAGCAGGTCCGTGGCGCCGCCGGGCGGGAAGGGGATGATCAGCCGCATCGCCCGGGCCGGCCAATCGCTCCCCGCGGTGCCCTGCGCCCGCGCCGTCCCGGCCGCGAGCAGGCCCGCGCCCAGGGACAGGGCGCCCAGCCGTCGCCTTGAGACCATCATTCTGGCATCTCCCCCGTTCGGCCGGGGAACTCCCGTCCCCTTCCGCCGATCCTGTTGCTTTCCTGCCGCAACCGCAGCGCGGCAGGCAAGCCTTGCCGTACACCGGGCCTCGCCTGTAGGCACAGCCGGGACGGCAGGTGCGGGCAGGATAGGCCAGGCTGCCGGCGTGGTGGAATGGGCCGACCCAGGCGGGCGGGCCCGGCTTAGATCAGGGGCGCGGCCGGATGCATTTTGTCAGGCTCTATGGGCGGGTCCTCCGCATGTTGGCGCCGGACCGCTGGGTCGCGGTGGGGCTCGGCATCGCCAATGTGGCGCTGGCCGGGCTGCTGTTCCTGGAACCGGTGCTGTTCGGCCGGGTGGTCGACGTGCTGTCCCATGCCGTTGGCATGAGCCGGGCGCAGGTCTGGGAAAGGGCGTTGACGCTGCTGTCGCTCTGGGGCGCCGTCGGGCTGTCCGGCATCGGCGCCACCGTCGCGGTATCGCTGCTCGCCGACCGCATGGCGCATCGCAACCGCCTGGTCTCGATGCACCGCTATTTCGAGCACGTGCTGGCGCTGCCGCTGTCCTTCCATGGCGACGTGCAATCCGGCCGGCTGATGAAGGTGATGCTGGTCGGCGCCGACAACCTGTTCAGCGTTTGGCTGTCGTTCTTCCGCGACCATTTTTCGACCTTCGTCGCCGCCATCGTGCTGCTGCCGCTGACGCTCGCCATGAATTGGCGGCTCGGCCTGCTGCTAATTTCGCTGGTGGTGGTCTTCGCCATCATCACCTCGATCGTCATCAGGAAGACCGAATTCGCCCAAGGCCGGGTCGAGATGTTCCAGTCCCGCCTGGCCGGCACCGCGCAGGATGCGTTGTCCAACGTCGTCGTCGTGCAATCCTTCACCCGGCTCAATTCCGAGGCGCGGATGTTCGGCGACATCGTTCGCCAGGTGCTCGACCATCAATTCCCGGTGCTGAACTGGTGGGCCGTGGTCAGCGTACTGACCCGGGCGGCCAGCACCATCACCGTCATCGCCATCTTCATCCTCGGCACCGTCCTGCACCTCGACGGCAAGGCGACGGTCGGCGAGATCGTCAGCTTCATGGGCTTCGCCACCCTGCTGATCGGCAAGCTGGAAGGCGCCGTCGCCTTCGTCTCCCGCCTGGTCTTCCAGGCTCCCAGCATCACCGAATTCTTCGAGGTGCTGGACGCCCGCACCAGCGTGCCGGAGCGGCCGGGGGCGATCGCCATCGGCCGGGCCGAGGGCGCCGTCGCCTTCGAGGATGTCGGCTTCGCCTATCCCGGCGGCGCCCGCATCCTGTCGGACGTTACCTTCCATGCCGCGCCGGGCCGGACGTTGGCGCTGGTCGGCCAGACCGGGGCCGGCAAATCCACCGCCATGGCCCTGCTGCAGCGGCTCTGGGACCCGGTCGCCGGCCGGGTCACGCTGGATGGCCGCGACCTGCGCGACATCACCCTCGACAGCCTGCGGCGGAACATCGGCGTGGTCTTCCAGGAGAGCATGCTGTTCAACCGCACCATCCGGGACAACCTGCTGATCGGCCGGCCGGAAGCGACGCAGGAGGAGATCGAGCGGGCCTGCCGCATGGCGGAAGCGCATGATTTCATCATCCGCCAGCCCAAGGGCTACGACACCATGGTGGGCGAGCGCGGCGCCAGCCTCTCGGGTGGCCAGCGCCAGCGCCTCGCCATCGCCCGCGCCCTGCTGAAGGACCCGCCGGTGCTGATCCTGGACGAGGCGACCAGCGCGCTGGATGCGGCGACCGAGGCGCGGGTGCAGATCGCGCTGAAGGCGCTGATGACCGGGCGCACCACCTTCATCATCGCCCATCGCCTGTCCACCGTGCGCGATGCCGACGAGATCCTGGTCTTCGAAGGCGGCCGCATCCTGGAACGCGGCAGCTTCGAAGCGCTGGTACGCGAGGGTGGCCGGTTTGCCGAGCTGGTGAAAACCCAACTCACCGCCACGCCGCTGCCGGTCCCGCCTGATGGGTTGCCCAGTGGGCCGGACAGTGGGCCGGACAGTGGGTTGCCCGGCGCGGCGCAGCCGGTCGTAGTGGCCAAATGACGGGCGGCGACCGGCGCTTTTCCTTGCAATCCTGTCAAGCGCGGGCGCAGGCTCGGGGCTGAGGCTGGGGTGCGAACTCCGCCGCGGGCCAGCCCGCGCCGCGTGGCGCCTTCCCGGCCCGCGTCGCAAGGCGCCTTTCCGGCCCACACCGCAAGGCGCCTTCCAGCCAGGGAGGAAAAAGCATGATCATCGCCTCGATTCTGAAGAGCAAGGGCAATCGAGTCGTCTCGGTGGGACCCGCGGAGACGATCCTCGGTCTGGCCCGGCTGCTGGCCGAGCACCGCATCGGCGCGGCACTGGTGCGCGAGCCGGACGGCACGCTGCTGGGCATTATCAGCGAACGTGACATCATCCGCGGCATGGCGGCGCATGGACCCGGCACGACCGGGCTCCCGACCGCGCAATTCATGACGCGCGACCTGGTGACGGTGCGGCCGGATACGCTGGTGACCGATGCGCTCGGGCTGATGACGCATCGGCGGGTGCGCCACTTGCCGGTACTCGATGCCGGCGGTGGCCTGATCGGCATGATCTCGATCGGCGATCTGGTGAAGGCGCGCATCGAGGCGGCGGAGCAGGAGGCCGAGGAACTCAAGCACTACGTGGTCTCGGCTGGCTGAGCCATCCGGCTTGCCCGGAATTTGCTAAGGTTCCACGATGGGCGCGCTCCCCGGCCAGTCGTTGGAGCGTGTCCGAATGCGACTGGACCAAATCTTCGGGAGAGCTTCGATGCCGCATATTCACCGCCGGGTCCTGCTGGCGGCGCCGGCCATTCTGGCCGCAGCCGGTGCCCACGCCCAGACCAAGTGGCAGATGGCCACCGCCTATCCGGACGGCAATTTCCACACCCGCAACATCCGCGAATTCTGTGCCGACGTCGAACAGGGCACCGGCGGCAAGCTCCAGGTCCAGCTCCACAGCAATGCCAGCCTGCTGCCCATGCCGCAGATCAAGCGCGGCGTCCAGACCGGCCAGGTGCAGATCGGCGAGATCCTGCTGACCGCCTATGCCAATGAGGACCCGTTCTTCGACGCCGATGCGGTGCCCTTCCTGGTGCCCGACTTCGCCGGTGCCAAGAAGCTGGCCGACCTGCAGAAGCCCTATATCGAGGCGCGCCTCGGCCGCCAGGGCCTGTCGCTGCTGTACTCCGCCACCTGGCCGGCCGCTGGCTTCTATACCCAGGTGCCGCTCAACAGCCTCGATGTGCTGAAGGGCAGTCGCTTCCGCACCTTCAGCCCGCTGACCAACCGCTTCGCCGCGCTGGTCGGCGCGAACCCCGTGCTGGTGCAGCAGGCGGAACTCGCCCAGGCCTTCGCCACCGGCATCGCCACCGCCATGGTGACCAGCGCCCAGACCGGCGTCGATACCTCGGCCTGGGACTATGCCAAGGTCTTCACCCCGGCGACCTTCTCCATGACCAAGAACGCCGTGCTGATCTCCCGCCGGGCGCTGGAAGGCCTGCCGGCGGACCAGCAGGCGGCGGTGCGGGCGGCGGCGGCCAAGGCGGATGCGCGCGGCTGGACCTATGCGACGGAAGCCCAGGAAGGCAGCCAGGCACGGCTGGCGGAAAAGGGCCTGACCATCGGCAACATCCCGCCCGAGGTGCGCGCCGGCCTCATGGCCATCGGCGCGACGATGACCGAGGAATGGATCGCCCGCGCCGGCGAGGATGGCAAGAAGCTGGTCGAGGCGCTGCGCACCGCCTGATACCCGGCGGGTGGACGGCTGACCCCAGCGGGGCAACCGTGGCTGGGGCTGCCTGCTATCCAGGCAGACCCCGGCGGCAGGCCCGGTCTCGCCGCCGCCCGGCCACTTGCGCCGGCGGCTGGCGCCAGCGCATGATTCGCATTGGGAATTCGGCCCGTCCGGGTCGTCGATAAGGGGGCTTCGATCATGGCATTCACCTGCCGCTGCCTCGGCGCGGCCCGCCGATGCCATGCGCGGTCCGGCTGACCGGCGTGCGTCGCTTGCTCGATGCGCTCTATGGCGCCGGCGCCGGCCTGGCCGCGCTCTCGTTGCTCGGCATCTTCTGCATGATGATGGCCCAGGTGGTGATGCGGGAGCTGCAGCAGCAGTTGCCCGCCGCCGATGACATCAGCGCCTATCTCTGCGTCTCCACCACCTTCTTCGCGCTGGCCGCCACCTTCAAGCGGGGCGAGCTGATCCGCGTCGGCATGCTGCTCGACAAGCTCAGCCCCGGGCCGCGCCGCATCGCCGAGCTGCTGGTGCTGGCGCTGGCCGCGATGCTGCTGGCCTACGTCACCTTCTGGACGGCGCAGGACATGCTGTTCAGCTACGAGATCGACGAGGTGGCGCAGGGCACCGTGCCGATCCCGCTCTGGTATCCGAAGCTCGCGGTGCCGCTCGGCTCGGGGCTGCTGCTGATCGCCATCATCGACGAATTTGTCATCGTGCTGCGCGGCGCCAAGCCGAGCTACGTGGTGGCGGCGGAAGAACGCGCCGCCGCCGGCGATTTCTCGGCAGAGGTGTAGCGCCATGGATCTGTTGACCTTCGCGCTGCTCCTGCTGGTGCTGCTTTGCCTGCTGCTCGGCGCCGGGCTGTGGATTTCGATGGCGCTGGCCGGCGTCGGCTATGTGGCGATGTACTTCGTCCATCCCAGCCCCGGCCTGTTCCTCGCCTCGGCCTTCTGGGAATCGACCGGCTCCTGGACCCTCGCCGCCCTGCCGATGTTCATCTGGATGGGCGAGATCCTGTTCCGAACCAAGCTGTCCGAAGAACTGTTCAACGGCCTTGCCCCCTGGGTGCGGCGCATCCCCGGGGGCTTGCTCCATGTGAACATCCTCGCCTGCGGCATCTTCGGCAGCGTCAGCGGGTCGTCCGCCGCGACCTGCGCCACGGTCTCGAAGATCGCGCTGCCGGAACTCAAGCGGCGCGGCTACGACGAGGATATCGCGATCGGCTCGCTGGCCACCTCCGGCACGCTCGGCATCCTGATCCCGCCCTCCATCATCATGGTGGTCTATGCGGTGGCGGCCGAGGTGAGCATCATCCGGGTGTTCATCGCCGGCTGCATTCCCGGCCTGCTGGTGATGGTGCTGTTCAGCGCCTATATCGCCGTCTGGGCCTTGCTGAACCCGAAGAAGCAGCCCCCCCCCGAGCCGCGCATGAATTTCGCGGAGAAGATGCGGGCCAGCGCCAAGCTCATCCCCTGCACCGTGCTCATCGTCGTGGTCATCGGCACCATGTTCGTTGGCTGGGCGACGGCGACCGAGGCGGCGGCCTTCGGCGTGCTCGGCTCGCTGCTGATGGCGGCCGGCTGGCGGGTCGGCGCGGCGGTGCTGGCGGCCGACCTGCTGGCCTGGGCGCTCGGCTACATCGGCTTCTCCGAGGTCTGGCCGATCGCCTTCTTCGCCCTGCTGGGCCTCGCGGCGGGGGAGGGCGTGCTGACCTGGCAGGCCTTCGTCGACAGCATCAAGGGCGCCACGCGGCTATCCTGCATGATCATGTTCATCCTGGCCGGCGCCGCCTTCCTGACCAAGGCGATGGCGCTGACCGGCATCCCCGCCGCCCTGGCGGAGGGCGTGGCCCATCTCAACCTCGGCCCCTACGGTCTGATCGCCATCCTGACCGTGGTCTACGTGCTGCTCGGCACCGCGCTCGACGGCGTCTCGATGATCGTGCTGACGACCTCCATCGTCATCCCGATGGTCCAGGCGGCCGGCTTCGACCTGGTGTGGTTCGGCATCTTCATCGTGCTGCTGGTCGAGATCGCCGAGATCACCCCACCGGTCGGATTCAACCTGTTCGTCATGCAAACCATGACAGGAAAGGAGCAGACCGAGGTGGCGATGGCCAGTCTGCCCTTCTTCCTGATGCTGGTGCTGACGGTGGTGCTTTGCACCCTGTTCCCGGTGACCCTCGTCACCGGCCTGCCGGAATGGCTGCTGGCCCGGTAGAGCGTGCTCGTCCGAGGCGGCATCGCCGAAGGACGCGAACCGCGCGACAAGTAACAGGCTGGGCCACGATCGGCGCTTCCGTTTGCGCCGACCGTGGCCCGGCCCGGGCCAGCAGCTTCGCCGGTCAGCGAACCGGCGGCGGCATCGGCTCCATCGGCGCCGGGCTGGTCGCCGGCGTCATGGCCGGGGCCGCGGCGCCGGCCCCAGCCGACGGAGCGGGCGCGGTGCTGGCGCCCGTCGCGCTGTCCCGGCCGACCATGCCGCCGCCCATATAGGCACGATCGGCCTCGTTGGTGCTGCGCCGGGCGGTGCGGCTGCGCCGGGTACGCTTGCCGTCGCCGACCGGGGT
>JAQGIA010000103.1 GCA_028291445.1 Belnapia sp. | reverse complement strand
ATCGTCCCAGCCGCCGGCAAAACTGATGTCGCCCATGTCGCGCTCCCACTCCACAGCTTGGCGACCCAGGATGCCGGAGACTGTTCCCGTCTCGTTACGACCCCTGCCGAGACCGGTGACGGTCGCTTTCGCGGGCCCTGCACGGGCGCCGCCCATCGCATCCCGGAGCCTAGCTCGATGCAGCCGCCACGCGCAATGTTCCGCGTGACCTTCTACTCTGCCGCGAGCGCCATCGCCGGCTGCGTCACTGCCGCCTCCAATGCCGCCATCCGTGCCCGCGTCGCCGTGGCATTGCGGGCCTTGATCGGGCCATAGCCCTTGATGCCCGCCGCCGCCTCGGCCCAGTCGCAGATCCGCGCATGGGTATCGGTCGAGAGCAGCGCCAGCAGGCGCTCCACTCCGGCGCGGTACTCGCCGGGCAGCGCGCGCTCCATCCGCCGCTCCGCGGTGCGGCCGAAGGGGTCGAGCGCGGTGCCGCGCAGCGCCTTGCCATGGCGCAGCAACCCCATGGCCTGCAGCATCCAGGGGCCGAACACCATCTTGCGGGGCTGGCCGGTCACCGGGTCGGGCTTCGCCAGGAAGGGCGGCGCCAGGTTCAGCTCGACACGCTGGGTGCCGCTGAACTGGCCGGCCAGCGTTGCCTGCCAATCCGGCAGGCTGTGCAGCCGGGCCACCTCGTACTCGTCCTTGTAGGCCATCAGGCGGTAGAGCTGCGTCGCCACCGCGCGGGTCAGCCGCTCGGCGCCCGGGACGATCCGCTGCTCGGTGGCCCGTACCTTGGCGACGAACTCGGCATAATCGCGGGCATAGCCGGCGTTCTGGTATTCGCCCAGATCGGTGACGCGGCGGGCGATGAGCCCATCCAGCGTTTCCGCCTCGGGCGAGAGCGGGGCCGGCGGTGCCAGGGCGGCAGCGCGGCCGAGCGCGAAGGCGGCCTTGTTCCGCTCGATCTGGGCGCCGTTCAGCTCCAGCGCGCGGTTGATCGCCTCGCTGCTCAGCGGCACCAGCCCGTTCTGGAAGGCGATGCCGAGCAGCCAGACATTCAAGTAGATCAGGTCGCCGAAGGCTTCTTCCACCACCTGCACGCCGGGCACGGTCAGCACCTGCTTGCAGGCCTGGCGGACGCTGGCCAGCATGCCCGGGCGGTCGTAGCGGGTGGCGGTATCGAGGACGAATTGCGCGGTCGGCTGCAGGTCGGCGTTCAGCACGGCGACGGTGCGGTCGGCGCCCAGCAACGGCCGGGCGGTGCGGCCCTGGGCCACCACCATATCGGCCGAGAGCAGCAGATCGGCCTGGCCCATGCCGATACGCGGTGCCTCGATGGTCTCGGGGGCGGCCCCGGCGCGGCCGATGCGGAGCTGCCCGAAGACGCCGCCGCCCTTCTGGGCGAGACCCAGCATCTCCACCGAGCGGACCGGCCGGCCTTCCAGATGCGCCGCCATGCCGAGGATGGCCGAGAGCGCGGTGACCCCCTGGCCGCCGACGCCGGCCATCAGGATGTTCCAGGCCGGCTCGCCTTCGCGCGGCTCGGCGCGCACGGGCTCCGGCAGGTCACCCATCGTCTCGGGGACCGGCTTCTTCACCGGCTCCGCCCCGACCAGGGTGACGAAGGATGGGCAGAACCCCTCGACGCAGCTCAGATCCTGGTTGCAGGCGCTCTGGTCGATGGCGCGCTTGCGGCCGAACTCGGTCTCGATCGGCTCCACTGCCAGGCAATTGGAGGTGCGGGAGCAATCGCCGCAATCCTCGCAGACGCGGGGGTTGATCGCCACGCGCTTGCTGGCGACGGCCTGGGTGCCGCGCTTGCGCTTGCGGCGACGCTCTGTCGCGCACTGCTGGTCGTAGATCAGCACCGAGACGCCGGGCGTGTCGCGCAATTCGCGCTGCACCTGGTCGAGGTCGCGCCGCTCGCGGTAGGTGATGCCCTTCGGCATGCGGGCATCGCCCTGGTGGCGCTCCGGGTCGTCCGAGACGACGACGATCGTCCGGGCACCCTCTGCCGCCATCTGCGCGGCGATCTCGGGCACGCCGAGCTCGCCCTCGGGGGTCTGGCCGCCGGTCATGGCGACGGCGCTATTGACCAGGATCTTGTAGGTGATGTTGGCGTCGACGGCGATCGCCTGGCGGATGGCGAGGCTGCCGGAATGGGCATAGGTGCCGTCGCCGAGATTGGCGAACATATGCTTCTCGGACACGAAGGGCGCCTGGCCGAGCCACAGCATCCCCTCCGCGCCCATATGGGTGAACAGGTCGGTGCTGCGATCCATGTAGATCGCCAGCGTGTGGCAACCGATACCGGCCATGGCGTGGCTGCCCTCGGGCACCCGGGTGCTCGTGTTGTGCGGGCAACCCGGGCAGAAATGCGGGGTGCGGTCATGCACCGGCGCCGGCTGCATCCCGGCCAGAGCATCAAGCGCGGCGATGCGCGCCTTGAGCTGCTCGGTCCGCAGCGCTTCCGGCAGGCGGGCGGCGAGTGCCCGCAGCACGGCACCGGTATCCAACTCGGTCAGGTCCGACAGCAGGCGGCGGCCCTGCTCGTCGGTCTTGCCGGTGATCCGGGGGCGGTCCGTGCCGTGGTACAGCGCATCGCGCAGTTGCGGCTCGATCACCGGGCGGCGGTCCTCGACCACCATGATCTCCTCCAGGCCGCGGGCGAATTCGCGGGCGGCGATGGCATCGAGCGGCCAGGCGAGCCCGACTTTCCAGATCCGCAGCCCGCCCATGCGGGCGATCTCGTCGGTGATCCCGGCATCATGCAGCGCCTGACGCAGGGTAGTGTAGCCGCGGCCGCGGGCGGCGATGCCGAAGCGGGCCTTCGGGCTGTCCAGCACGATGGGGTTGAGGCCGTTCAGCCGGGCGAAGGCCACCGCCGCCGGCAGCTTCACCTGGCGCAGCCGCTGCTCCTGCGGGATGGCGTGGTCGCGGAGGCGGATATGCACGCCATCCGACGGAAAGGCGAAGTCCGGGATGATCGCCGAATAGGCCGCCGGATCGACCAGCACGGAGGCGGAGCCATCCATGGTCTCCGCCACGCATTTCATGCCGACCCAAAGGCCGGCGAAACGCGACATGTCGATGGCCTTGAGGCCGAATTCCAGGATTTCCTGGACGCCGGCCGGGTCCAGCACCGGCATCTCGACATCCATGAAGCTGTATTCGCAGCCCGAGGTGATGGTCGAGGATTTACAGGAAGGGTCGTCGCCGGCCAGGGCCAGCACGCCGCCCTTGGGCGCGGTACCGGCGCTATTGGCATGGCGCAGCGCATCGCCGCTGCGGTCCACGCCCGGGCCCTTGCCGTACCAGATGCCGAAGACGCCATCGACCGTCTGGTTGCCGTAGAGCGCGACCTGCTGGCTGCCCCAGACGGCGGTGGCGGCGAGATCCTCGTTCAGCGCCGGGCGGACGATGATATTGGCCTCGGCGAGGCGCTTGGCCTGTTTCTGCAGCTGCTGGTCATAGGTGCCGAGGGGCGAGCCGCGATAGCCGCTGATATAGCCCCCGGTGTTCCAGCCCAGCGCCTTGTCCAGTTGGTGGCGCAGCAGCGGAAGCCGGACCAGCGCCTGCACGCCGGTCAGCAGCAGGGTTTCGCCGGACTTGTCCCAGCGGTCTTCGAGTGTCGCCTCGGGACGTTGGATATTGCCCATCGGTACCGTCTCCTGCGCCTTTGGCATGTAATGTCGGGCGGCGGGGAGTTGGCGGCAATCCCCCTCCCTGCCCTTCGTGGCCTGGAATGATGCGCTGGGTCGGGCGGCGTTTCCTGCCGTATTCCATGGTGCAGTGCCGAAGGGACGGCAGGAATTTCTGTGCTACGGCCGCCAGGCGGCAGCCGGATGCGGCGCGGCGAGGCGTGGGCCGGTGCCGAACAGCTTCTCCCGGTAGGTGCCGGTCGCATAGCCGCGCTTATAGGCGCCGCGCTCCTGCAACACCGGCACCAGCAGGTCGACCACGCTCTCCAGCCCTTCCGGCATGACGGTGCGGGAGAGGTTGAAGCCATCCACATCGGCCGTCTCGGCGAATTCGATCAGCGCCTCGGCGACCTGCGCCGCGCTGCCGGTGATCGGGCGCTGGCGGCTGCCGAGGATGAATTGGTCGATCAACTGGCGTTTGGTCCAGCCGGGGCCGAAGACCCGGCGCATGGCTTCCACATTCGAGCTGATGGCGTCCGTGGCGGCGACCGCGATCGGCTCGTCCATGGCGAAACGGTCGAAGTCGATGCCGAGCGAGGCGCTGGCATGGGCGAGCGCGCCCTCGACACTGGCATGGCGGCGGTACTCCGCCAGAAGATCCTGCGCCTCGGCCTCGGTGCGGCCGACCACCAGCGTGGCGCCGGCGAAGACACGGATCGGCCGGGGTGCGGCGCGGGCGCGGAGGTCTCCGACCAGCCGGGCGACGTCGGCCGGGCGGCCGGCATTGACGAAGACGCATTCGGCATGGCGCGCGGCGAATTCGCGGCCGCGGTCGGAGGCGCCGGCCTGGTACAGCACCGGGGTGCGTTGCGGCGAGGGCTCGACCAGATGCGGGCCGCGGCCCCCAATGCCGCGAACCTTGGCGGGGTCGGCATAGGTCCCGCTGGCGCGGTCCCGCTGCACCGCGTCATCCGCCCAGCTGCCTTCCCACAACCCGTAGACCGATCCCATGAAGGCCTCGGCGGCATCGTAGCGGTCGTCGTGCCGCAATTGCCGGTCGAGGCCCATCGCCCGGGCGGCGCTGTCGAGGTAGCCGGTGACGATGTTCCAGCCGATCCGGCCGCGGGTCAGGTGGTCCAGCGTGCTCATCCGCCGGGCGAACAGGTAAGGCGCCTCATAGGTCAGGTTGCAGGTGACGCCGAAGCCGAGATTGCGGGTGACGGCGGCCATGGCCGGGACCAGCAGCAGCGGGTCCAGCAGCGGGATCTGCACCGCATTGCGGATGGCGGCGTCCGGGCTGCCGCCCAGCACGTCGTAGACGCCCACCACATCGGCCAGGAACAGCCCATCGAACAGGCCGCGTTCCAGGGTGCGGGCGAGGTCCATCCAATGGTCGATGGAGGTGTATTCGGTGGAGCGGTCCCGGGGGTGGGTCCACATCCCGTGCTGGATATGGCCGACGCAGGCCATGTCGAAGGCGTTCAGGCGGATTTCGCGGGTCATGCGGCAAGGCGTAGCATGACGCATGGACGCCCCCCGCCACGATTCTCCCCGCCTTGTTGCGCCGCGGCTCGGCGCCCCCCGGCTCGATGCCCCCCGGCTCGACGCGATCGACCGCCGCATCCTCCGCGCCCTGCACCGCAATGCCCGGCTGACCAATGCCGAGCTGGCCGAGGAGGTCGGCCTGTCCGCCTCCCCCTGCTGGACCCGGGTGCGGCGGCTGGAACAGGCCGGGGTCATCAAGGGCTATGTCGCCATCCTCGACCAGGCGGCGCTCGGCCTGCCGGATACGGTCATCATCGAGGTGATGATGGAGCGGCACGACGAGGAGAGCCTGCGCCGCTTCGAGCAGGCGGTGACCGAGATGCCGGAGGTGGTGGAGGCCTGGCTGGTCACCGGCGAATACGACTACGTCATCAAGGCCGCGGTCGGTGGCACCGCCGGCTATGAGCGGCTGCTGCGGGAGAAGCTCTACCGCCTGCCCGGCGTGCGCCATACCCGCAGCAGCTTCACCCTGCGCAACCTTAAGCAGGTCTGGACGCCGGCGCCCTGATACGGCGGCACTACAGCAGCCAGGCGAAGCCGATCGGGTCACCGGCCTCGACCAACTGGCCGAAGGCCTGTCCACCGGCGTCCAGATGCCAGGCAGCAGCACCGCCCAGGTTATCGGCCACCCAGATGCCATCTGCCGTGGCCTGCGCCGCCAGCGCCTCGGGCGAGCCGGCGATATCGGCCAGGATCTGGGCGCGGCTGGTGCCGGAGGCCAGGCGGCCGGTCTGCAGCGCCAGTTCCGCTGCATCCGGGTCCCGGTCCAGCGCCGACTGATAAAAACTGGTGACCAGATCGGCGGCAGGCAGCGCGGCGAGCGCCGGCGTCAGCAGCGCGGCGGCGGCCTCCACCCAGCCGAGGCTCGCCCCGCCGGGTGCGAGAATCCGCGCGAGGTCGGCGCCGCTGGCCGGCGCCCCGGCTACCGCGGCATGCAGCGCGGCAGCGCGGGCGGCATCGCCGCTGGGGGTGAAATCGACATGGCCATCGGCCAGCCGCAGGGTCTCGACCGCCGGCAACCAGACCTCGCCGCCCTCGGCCAACAAGGCTTGGTGGATGCCCTCGCCATAGCCGTTCAGCGCGGTGACGTCGCGGGAATCGCGCAGGGTGACGACCTGCCAAGGGGAGGTCAGGTCGAAGCCGGCCCGCGGCGCCCCGGCGGCCAGCACCACCACCGCGCTTTCTTGGTCGCCGGGATCGGTGACCGTCAGGTCCAGCACGAAGGCGGCGCCCTGGGTCCCATCCGAGACGCTGACGATGAGCGGATGGCTCGGCATCTCGTCGAGGCCGAGGCTGATGCCGTCGCGCAGCTTCAGGGTATTGCCGACCACCTCGAAGCGCCAATCCTCCTCATTGGTGAAGCTATAGGTGAAGGGGCCGGCGGAATCCGGATCGGTGACCGCCAGGGTGCCGATGATGCTGCCGATGGCCCCGGCGGTGACGCTGCCGCCGGTGGCGAAGCTTAGGCCGGTGGGCGCCGTATCATCCGCATCGAGCAGGGTGACGGCGTAGGAGCTGGCGAAGGCCTGCCGGCTGCCGTCGTCGAAGACGATGCTGAGGCCGAAGACCAGCAGCGGATCGGTACCGGCGGCGAAGGATTCGTAGTCGGCCGCGGCAGCTGCATCGATGGTGGCGAAGGCGAGGCCAGGGTTCCAATGGACGCTGAAGTTCAGCGCCGCGGCGCCGGTGGTCTCGATGGCGACGACATGGCCGGTATCGCCGCTGACGGCGAGGCCACCGACCCAGGCGCCGAGCCGGCTGCCTTCGCGGATGCTGTTAGGGATAGCACCGGAAACCTGGACATAAGGCATGATTTCGGCTCTCGCCCCATCTGATGGCCGAGAGTATGAAAATCCGGGATTTCACAATCATAAATGAGACAAACTCATTCGTGTGATGCGCAGCCTGGTGCGTCGCTGCGGGCGGGATGAATCGCTGCGCCAGCTTGCCGCTCAGGAGATTTCCAGCGCTTGCCCACGGGTAAGGCTGCGATGCGTCACCAGGATGGTGAATTCAGTTAGACGCTGGACCATGTCGCCGCCAGGCGGCTGGATGGAGCGCCGCCGTTCATCAAGCAGGTCGGCCGGGCCTCGGCGAGGCGCGGCAGGCCTTCGCCGGCCTTGCCACCCCCACTCCCCGCAAAGATCCTGGCGGTAGCCACGGGATTGGGCGGGACATTGGCGGCGGCCGTCGATATCAGCAGGCTGACGATATCAGCAGGCTGGCGGCAACGGTGGATGCTTCAATCCGGCCGATGCCGGGCTTAGGGTAGGGACGTGGAAACCGCCGAGACACCCCGGGGCGCCAGCCCCCCGCCCGTCATGGGCGTCAGCCCCCTGCATGCCGTTGGCGCCGGGCTGCTGCCACGCGGTGGCGCGCTGCACCGCTTCGCCAATCCGGGCCGCTTCCTGCGGCTATCCGGGCGGGTGCAGCCCTGGCTGATCGGGGCGGCGCTGCTGACCTTGGGCATCGGCCTGCCCTGGGGCCTGTTCTTCTCGCCGCCGGACTACCAGCAGGGCGAGACGGTACGGATCATGTATGTCCATGTGCCGATGGCCTGGCTGGCCATGGGCGGGTATACCGGCCTTGCTGCCACCGCCATCCTGTCGCTGGTCTGGCGGCATCCGCTGGCCGATCTCGCGGCGCGGGAGCTGTCGCCGGTCGGCGCCGCCGCCACTGCCTTGTGCCTGGCGACCGGGAGCCTCTGGGGCAAGCCGATGTGGGGGACCTGGTGGGTCTGGGATGCGCGGCTGACCAGCGTGCTGGTGCTGTTCTTCCTGTGGCTCGGCCATGCGGCGCTGGTGCGGGCCTTCGACGATGCCGAGCGCGGCGCCCGGATGGGTGCGATCCTGGCGCTGATCGGTGCGGTGAACGTGCCCATCGTGAAATTCTCGGTCGATTGGTGGAATACGCTGCACCAGCCGGCGAGCGTGACCCGGCTCGATGCGCCGGGGCTGCATGTCGATATCCTGTATCCGTTGCTGGTCTGCGCCCTGGGCTTCACCCTTGCCTTCATGGCGCTGGTGCTGGCGCGGACCCGGGCGGCGGTGATGGAGCGGCGGATCCGGGCCTTGCAGATGGCCGCCGCGCGGCGCGCCGAAATGCCGGCCCAAGGCCGGGAGGCGGAGCTGGCATGACCACGCATTGGGTCCATATCACGGTCAGCTATGCGCTGGTGGTCGGCGGCTTCCTGGCGCTGGCCATCGCCACCATGGCGCGCCACGCGGCGGCGAAGCGCCGGCTGGCGCAGTTGGATACCCGTGCCGCCCGGCGCGGCACGGAAACACGCGGCAAGGATTGGGCATGACCCGCAAGAAGCGCCGGCTTTGGGTGCTGCTGCTCTGCGCCCTCGGGCTCGGCAGCGCCACCGCCCTGACGCTGACCGCCTTCCAGGACAATCTGGTGTTCTTCCGCTCGCCCAGCGACATCGCCCGCGATGCGCCGAAGCCGGACCGCGCCTTCCGCCTGGGCGGTCTGGTCGAGGGCGGCAGCGTGACCCGGGAAACCGCACCCGATGGCAGGCCGGAGGCACGCTTCCGCGTGACCGATGGGGCGAGCACCATCCCGGTGACCTATGGCGGCGTGCTGCCCGACCTGTTCCGCGAGGGCCAGGGGGTGGTGACGCTCGGTCGGCTGGGGCCGGATGGGGTGTTCCGCGCCAGTGAGGTGCTGGCCCGGCACGACGAGACCTATATGCCGCCCGAGGTCGCCGATGCGCTGAAGCGCAGCGGCCATTGGAATCCCAACCAGGGCGCCGCGCCGCCGGCCGCCAGCTGGAATACGCTGGAACCAGCGCCGGCCCGCCCGCGGAGCGGGTCCTGATGCGCCGGCTTATGATCCCCCCTGGCCGGAGCGCCGCATGATCCCCGAGATCGGGCATTTCGCCCTGGCCCTGGCGCTCGCCTTGGCCCTGGCGCAGGTCGTCACCGGACTGGTGGGCGCGCATCGGGCCGATGCGCGGCTGATGGGGGCCACCGGGCCGCTCGCCGCCGGCGTGCTG
>JAQGIA010000018.1 GCA_028291445.1 Belnapia sp. | reverse complement strand
CGAGCGCATGTTCACCTGGTTCCCCCGGCTGAAGCAGCGCTGGAAGCAGCAGGCCGGGACGCTCTCGGGCGGCGAGCAGCAGATGCTGGCCATCGCCCGCGCCCTGCTGCTGCGGCCGAAGCTGCTGTTGCTGGATGAGCCGAGCTTCGGCCTGGCCCCGCTGATCGTGCAGGAGATCTTCGGCATCATGCGCCGCATCCGCGAGGAAAGCGGCGTCGGCATCCTGCTGGTCGAGCAGAACGCCAACCTCGCCCTGGAACTGGCCGACCGGGCCTATCTGCTGGAGACCGGGCGCATCGTCGTCTCCGGTCCGGCGGCCGAGATCCGCCAGGACGAAGCCATCCGCCGTTCCTACCTGGGATATTGAGGTCGTCCGATGATCGGAGCGTCGAAGATGCGGAGATTTGAATCCGCCGGCCGCAACGGAGCTGCATGATGGATGGGCTGGCACACCAGATCGTCGCCGGCATCGCCACGGGCGGCATCTACGCCTCCGTCGCGCTGGCCCTGGTCATGATCTATCAGGCGACGCATCACGTGAACTTCGCCCAGGGCGAGATGGCGACGCTTTCCACCTTCATCGCCTGGTCCATGGTCCAGGCGGGCATGCCCTATTGGGTCGCCTTCTTCGGCACCGTCGTCGTCTCCTTCGTCATCGGGGTGCTGGTCGAGCGTATTCTGCTGCGGCCGGTGCAGAACGCGCCGGTGCTGACGCATGTCGGCGTCTTCATCGGGCTGCTGCTGATCGTCGGCAACCTGACCGGCTGGGTCTTCGGCTATACCACCAAGGTCTTCCCCTCGCCCTTCAGCAGCACGCAGCCGCTGTTCGGCGGCCTGGTCTCGGCGCATGAGCTCGGCAGCACGGCGGTGACGCTGGTGGTGCTGACCCTGGTCTTCCTGTTCTTCCGCTACACCAGCCTCGGCCTCGCCATGCGCGCCGCGGCCTATAACCCGCGCTCGGCCCGGCTGGTCGGCGTCCGGGTCGGCTGGATGCTGGCGCTCGGCTGGGGTCTGGCGGCGGCGATCGGCGCGGTGGCCGGGATGATGGTGGCGCCGGTGGTCTTCCTCGACCCCACCATGATGCTCGGCATATTGCTCTATGCCTTCGCCGGCGCGCTGCTGGGCGGCATCGACAATCCCTCCGGCGCGGTCATCGGCGGCTTCGCCGTGGGCGTGCTGGAGAACCTGGCCGGCGCCTATGTGGTCGGCACGGAACTCAAGCTGACGGTGGCGCTGGCCATCATCATCGGCGTGCTGGTCGTCAAGCCATCCGGCTTGTTCGGCCGCGTCGTGACAAGCCGGGTGTGAGGGCACGATGAGCACGACCGAGCAAGCGGCCATCCCGCTTTCCGCCGGCTCCGCCCGCCCAGCCATGGCGGGCTGGCAGAAGCTGCTGCTGGCGCTGGGCGGCCTGGCGCTGGCCATCCTGCCGCTGTTCGTGCTGGAGAGCTTCCACCTGTTCCAGCTCACCATGGCGGTCATCATGGCGCTGGCCGTGCTGGGGCTGAACATCGTCAGCGGCTACAACGGGCAGATCTCGCTTGGCCATGGCGCCTTCTTCGCGGTGGGCGCCTATGTCACCGCGATATTGATGTCGCACCTCGACTGGTCGTTCTGGGCGACGCTGCCCTTCTCCGCCCTGGTCTGCGGCCTGGTCGGCTATGGCGTCGGCTTCCCGGCGCTGCGGCTGGGCGGCCTCTACCTCGCGCTGACCACCTTCTCCCTCGCCGTCGCGGTGCCGCAGATCCTGAAGCACAAGTCGATCGAGGACTGGACGGGCGGCGTGCAGGGCCTGTTCCTGACGAAGCCGGAGCCACCGGCCTGGCTGCCCGGCGCGCTGACCGCCGACCAGTGGATGTACCTCGTCGCCGTGGCCGTCGCCGCCGCCTGCTTCCTGCTGTCCTGGAACCTCATCCGCGGCCGCATCGGCCGGGCGCTGATGGCGACGCGCGACCACCCGACCGCCGCCGAGGCGATGGGGATGGATACCGCAACGCTCAAGACCCGGGCCTTCGCCACCAGCGCCATGATCACCGGCATCGCCGGCTCGCTCTCGGCGGTCGCGGTGGAATTCGTGGCGCCCGACAGCTTCACCTTCGCCCTCTCCATCACCCTGTTCGTCGGCATGGTGGTGGGCGGCGTCGCCTCCATCCTCGGCTCGCTGTTCGGCGGGTTCTTCGTGCTGTTCGTGCCGAATATCGCCGAGGCCATCTCCAAGGCCGCGCCCGGGGTGATCTACGGCATCATCCTCATCGCCTTTCTATTCGTTCTGCCGGACGGCTTCGCCGGGCTGCTGCGCCGCATCGCGGCACGGTTGCGCGGCAAAGCCTGACCGCAATATCGGGAACCTTGCCATGACCATCAACCGCCGTGCCGTGCTGACCGGGGCTGCCGCCGCCCTCGCCATCCCCAATATCGCCCCCGCCCAGGACACGCCGGGGGTGACGGCGCATGAAATCCGCATCGGCAGCACCAATGCGCTTTCCGGCCCGGCCTCCTCCTATTCGGTCATCTCGCGCTGCCTGACGGCGATGTTCAAACGGCTGAACGACCAGGGCGGCATCGCCGGCCGGCAGGTCAATTTCATCGTCTACGACGACGGCTACGCGCCGCCGCGCACGCTGGAGCAGACCCGCCGCCTGGTCGAGCAGGACCGCGTCGCCTTCCTGTTCAACCAGCTCGGCACGCCGACCAACAGCGCCATCCACCGCTACGTGAACTCGCGCAAGGTGCCGCATCTGTTCCTGGCGACCGGGGCCGACAAGTGGGCCCAGCCGAAGGAATTCCCCTGGACCATGGGCTGGCAGCCGAGCTACCGGACCGAGGCGCAGATCTATGCCAAATACGTCCTCGACCAGAAGCCGGCGGCGAAGATCGGCCTGCTGTACCAGAACGACGACTTCGGCAAGGACTACGTCAACGGGGTGCGCGACGTGCTCGGCCCGCGCTTCGACGCCCTGGTGA
>JAQGIA010000007.1 GCA_028291445.1 Belnapia sp. | reverse complement strand
GCCATCAGCGTATCGAGGTCGCCCTCGGTGCTGCCGCAGAGCGCGATCTGGCTCAGCACCCACTCGTCCGGCAGCACGCCGTCCTCGGCGATGTGGCGGAAGACGCGGCTGCAGACGGCGGCGTGGCTGTCGTCGGACAGCTTGCGGAAGTCCGGGATCTGGCACGCTTCCCAGAGCAGCCGGACCCGGCCGCGGGTCGCCGCCAAGCCGCGGATCTCGGGCTCGCGCGCCAGCATCGAGAGGGTGATGTGGTCGGTCGCGTCATGCCCCTTGGCCAGGCCCGCCTGCGGCGCCGGCGCCGCCAAGCTGTCCAGCAGCGCATCGACGTTCGAGAAGTCGAGCTCGCTGTTGCGCCAAGCCAGGGCCTGCAGCGGCTCGAAATTGTGCCGCTCGATCTTGTCGACCATCTCCTCCGGCAGCGGCGGGCAGTCGCCGGTGACGCCGAAGGTGCCGTCGCGCATCCCGCGCCCGGCGCGGCCGGCGATCTGGGCGGCCTCCTGGGGGGTGAGCTGGAGCGGCTTGTGGCCGTCGAATTTCTGCAGGGCGGCGAAGGCGACATGGTCCACGTCCATGTTCAGCCCCATGCCGATGGCGTCCGTCGCCACCAGGAAGTCGACTTCCCGGTTCTGGTAGAGTGCCACCTGGGCATTGCGGGTGCGCGGCGAGAGCCGGCCCATGACCACGGCGCAGCCGCCGCGCCGCCGGCGGATGGCCTCGGCGATGGCGTAGACCTCGGCGGCGCTGAAGGCGACCACGGCGCTGCGCGGCGGCAGGCGGGTCAGCTTCTGCGGCCCGGAATGCGTGAGCTGGGACAGCCGCGGCCGGGTCTCGATCTCGGCCTGGGGCACCAGGCGCTGCAGCAGCGGCCGGATGGTCTCGGCGCCGAGGAACATGGTCTCGACCATGCCACGCGCATTCAGCAGCCGGTCGGTGAAGACATGCCCGCGATCGGGATCGGCGCAGAGCTGGATCTCGTCCACCGCCAGGAATTCGCAGCGCCGGTCGAGCGGCATCGCCTCCACCGTGCAGGCGAACCACTTCGCCTCCGGCGGGACGATCTTTTCCTCGCCGGTGATGAGGGCGACGTAGCGTTCCCCCTTGGCGGCCACCATGCGGTCGTAATTCTCGCGCGCCAGCAGGCGCAGCGGAAAACCGATGATGCCGCTGGAATGGGCCAGCAGGCGGGTGATCGCCAAATGGGTCTTGCCGGTATTGGTGGGACCAAGCACGGCACGAACACGGGCGTCGAACATAGGGGTATGGGTGTCCGGCATGTGGCGCCATGCATGGGCCGGATGGGCGCGGATTGCAACCTCGGGCGATGCCGGGCTACTGGGCGCCATGCCTGATCCCCGCCGTTCCGCCCCGCCGCAGCGGCGCCTCGCTTGAAACTCCGCCTGACGACACCCCGGGCGACCCCTGGCCTGGCGACCCCTGGCCCGGCGACCCCCGGCCGCTTCGCCTTGCTGTTTGCCGCCCAATTCGCTGCCGTGGGCGTGCTGATGCCCTTCCTCCCGGTGGTGCTCGCCGGGCATGGGCTGACGCCGGGGGAGATCGCCGCGGTGCTCGCCACCGGTTCCGCCGTGCGGCTGCTGGCCGCCCCGGCTGTCGGCCGCGGCGCCGATGGGCTCGGTGCCAAGGGTTGGGGCGATGCCCGCGCCATCCTGCTGCTGGCCGCCGCCCTGGCCACCCTGACCATCACCGGCTTCGCCTGGGCGCCGAGCCTCGCCGGCTCCAGCTATGCCGCGCTGCTGGTGGTCGCCGTGCTGCATGCCATGGTCAGTGCCCCGGTCGTGCCGCTGTCGGATGCGCTCTGCCTCGGCGCCTCACGCCAGGCGGGGTTCGATTACGGCCGGGTCCGCTCGGCCGGGTCCGCCAGCTACATCCTGGCCGCGATCGCCGCCGGGGCGGCGGTGCAGCAGGCCGGGCCGCAGGTGGTCCTCTGGCTGGCCGCCGGCGCCTTCGCCCTGACCGCCCTGGCCGCCCGCGGCCTGCCTGCCCTGGCCGGTGAGGGCGGCGGCGGCCGCACCGGCTTCACCGCACCCTTCGCCGACCCCGCCTTCCGCTGGCTGCTGCCGCTCTCGGCGCTGATCCAGGGCAGCCATGCACTCTATTATGGCTTCGCCACCCTGCACTGGCAGGCGGCCGGCCTCTCCGCCTCGGTCATCGGCCTGTTGTGGGGCGAGGGGGTGGTGGTCGAGGTCGCGCTGTTCCTCTGGGGCCGGCCGCTGGTGGAACGCCTCGGCCCGGCCGGGCTGGCGGCGCTGGCCGCCGCGGCCGGACTGCTGCGCTGGACCGTGCTGGCCGAGACCACCTGGCTGCCGGCGCTGGCCGTCGCCCAACTGCTGCATGCGCTGACCTTCGGGGCGATGCACCTCGGGGCGATGCGGGTGCTGGTCGGGATGCCCCCGGCCCAGGCGGCGACGGCGCAGACGTTGCATTCGTCGCTGGGCGTCGGCCTCGCCTCCGGCCTGCTGACCCTCGGCTGCGGGCCGCTTTATGCGGCCTATGGGGGCGGCGCCTTCTGGGCCATGGCGGGGCTTTGCGCCCTGGCGCTGCCGCTGACCCTCAGGCTGCGCGGAGCGCTGCGGCACCGCCCGGTGCGGCAATAGGGCGCGATCGAATTCCAAGGCGCCGGCATGGGATCGGCCCTCCGCTGCGGTGCGGGCGGGGTGCGGCATCGGCAACCATCCCCAGCCCTGGACAGTGGGGAGCCGGACCGGGTCCATATCTGGGATTTACGGAACGAAAAGGCCGCATGGCGGGTCGCCGCCCGATCCCTTGCCCTGTGACCCCCGGGCCACGCGCTGCCGGCGCCGGCCATTCGGTCCCCGTTATCCACAGGCACTCCCCCGATCCACGAGGCGCTGGTTGGGTTATGGTGGCGCCATGAATACCATCGACCAACCCGCTCCTTTTTCCGACGTCGATGGCACCCTGCTCAGCCTGGCGCAGCGCGTGCCGCCGCAGAACCCGCAGGCGGAACAGGCGCTCCTCGGCGCCCTGCTGGCCAATAACAAGGCCTATGAACGGGTGTCGGAATTCCTGGCGCCCGAACATTTCGCCGATGCCGTGCATGGCCGGATCTTCCGCGCAATCCAGCGCCGCTGCGAGGCCGGCCAGCTCGCCGATGTCGTCACCCTGCGGCCGGAATTCGAGCATTCCGGCCTGCTCGACGAGGTTGGCGGCCCGGCCTACCTGCCGAAGCTGCTCTCGGCGATGGTCGGCATCATCAATGCCGGCGAATACGGCCGGATGATCCACGACAGCTGGCTGCGCCGCGAGCTGGTCGAGGTCGGCGAGGAGGTGGTGAACCGCGCCTTCGGCGCCGAGCCCGAGCTCGATGCCAAGGCGCAGCTCGAAGCCGCCGAGCAGCGGTTGTTCGACCTCGCCAAGGATGGCGGCTCGGAAGGCGGCTTCGTCACTTTCGAGAAGGCGCTGACCGAGGCGGTGCTGGCGGCGGAGCGGGCCTTTTCCACCCCCGGCGGCGTCTCCGGCCTGTCCTCCGGCCTGCGCGACTTCGATGCCAAGACCGGCGGGCTGCATGGCTCGGATCTGCTGATCCTCGCCGGCCGCCCCGGCATGGGCAAGACGGCGCTGGCCACCAAGATCGCCTTCGGTGCCGCGCAATCGCTGATGCGGGAGGCGGATGAGAAGGGCGAGGGCGTCCAGCCGCGCGGCACGGTGGCGCTGTTTTCGCTGGAGATGAGCGCCGACCAGCTCGCCACCCGCCTGCTGTCGGAAGCCTCGCGCATCTCGGGCGACAAGATCCGCCGCGGCGACATCTCGCAGCGGGATTTCGACCGCTTCGTCGAGGTCAGCCGCGACCTGGCCCGGCTGCCGCTGGTGATCGACGATACGCCGGCCATCACCATCTCCGCGCTGCGGACCCGCTGCCGCCGGCTGAAGCGGACGCGGGGGTTGGAATTCGTCGTGGTGGACTACCTCCAGCTCATGCGCCCGGCCGCCGGCACCCGGCCGGAATCCCGCGTGCTGGAGATTTCCATGATCACCCAGGGGCTGAAGGCCATCGCCAAGGAGCTGTCGGTGCCGGTCATGGCGCTGTCCCAGCTGTCCCGCGCGGTGGAGCAGCGCGAGGACAAGCGGCCGCAGCTCAGCGACCTGCGCGAATCCGGCTCGATCGAGCAGGACGCCGACATGGTGATGTTCGTCTACCGCGACGACTACTACCTGAGCCAGCGCCAGCCCAAGCCGACCGGCTTCGAGGGGCGCGACGAATCCGACCGGCAATCCAAGTTCGACGAGGCGCATGCGCAATGGCTGCGGGCGATGGAGGAGGCCCACAACAAGGCCGACCTCATCATCGCCAAGCAGCGGCACGGCCCGACCGGCACCATCCCGCTGTTCTTCGAGGCCGAATTCACCCGCTTCGGCGACCTCGACCAGACGCACGAGACCCATGGCGGGTATTGAGGCGGTCCTCACCATCGACCTCGGCGCCATCGCCGCGAATTGGCGGCAACTGGCCGTGGCTGCTCCCTCCGGCCAGGTCGCCGGGGTGGTCAAGGCGGATGGCTATGGCCTGGGTGCCGTGCCGGTCGGCCACGCCTTGCTGGCCGCCGGTTGCCGGCATTTCTTCGTGGCCCACCTGTCCGAGGGCATGGCGCTGCGCGAGGCGCTCGGCCCCGGCCCGATGATCGCCGTGCTGAACGGTTTTCCGCCCGGCATGGATGGCGCGGCCGCGCTGGTCCCGGTGCTCAACGGCCTTGGCGACGTCGCCGCCCGCACCCACGCCGCCCGCACCGGCGGCCAGGCCCTGCCGGCCATCCTGCATGTCGATACCGGCATGGCCCGGCTCGGCCTCGATGCCGCCGAGCTGGACCGCCTCGCCGCCGACCATGGCCTGCTGGCCGGCCTCGACCTCCGTTTCGTGATGACCCACCTGGCCTGCGCCGATGATCCGGCGCATCCGCTGAACGCGGTCCAGGCCGCCCGCTTCGCCGCCGCCCGCGCCCGGTTGCCGGCGGCGCCGGCCAGCTTCGCCAATTCCTCAGGCCTGTTCCTCGGGCCGGATTTCGCCAGCGACCTGGGCCGCCCCGGCTGCGCGCTGTTCGGCATCAACCCGACCCCGGCGGCGCCCAACCCGCTGCGCCAGGTGGTCACGCTCGATGCCCCCATCCTGCAAATCCGCAGCATAAGCGCCGGTACCACGGTGGGTTACGGCGCCGGCTGGACCGCCGAGCGGCCCTCGCGGATTGCCACGGTTGCCGCCGGGTATGCGGATGGCTACCTTCGAAGCCTCTCGGGGCGGGCCGCCGGCATCATCGCCGGGCGGCCCGTGCCCCTGGTCGGCCGGGTATCCATGGATCTCATTACCTTCGACGTGACCGACGTGCCTGAGCCCAGCCCCGGCGACAGCATCGGGCTGATCGGCCCCGGCCATACGCCGGATGATGTCGCCGCCCGGGCCGGCACCATCGGCTATGAAATCCTGACCGGGCTCGGCCGCCGCTACCGCCGCGACTATCGCACCGTCTGATGGGGCGCACCGCCTGATGGGGGCCATCATCCTGGATCCGCTGGCGGCCATTGGCCGGATGGTCGGCGGCGCCTGCCGCGCCGTGGGCGGCGTGGCCCTGTTCGCGCTGGAAGCCATCAGCCATTTGTTCCGCCCGCCCTTCTATGGCCGGCTGTTCTGGCAATCCTTCATCGAGGTCGCCTGGTTCTCGCTGCCGGTGGTGGCGCTGACCGCGGTCTTCACCGGCATGGTCCTGGCGCTGCAATCCTATACCGGCTTCGCGCGCTTCAACGCGCAATCGGCCGTCGCCTCGGTCGTCGTCATCTCCCTGGTCCGCGAACTCGGCCCGGTGCTGGCGGCGCTGATGGTCGCCGGCCGGATCGGCGCCAGCTTCGCCGCGGTCATCGGCACCATGCGCGTCACCGACCAGATCGATGCGCTGACCACGCTGTCCACCAACCCGATGAAATACCTGGTCACCCCGCGGCTGCTGGCGGCGACCCTGGCGATGCCGCTGCTGGTGGTGGTTGCCGACGTGCTGGGGGTGATGGGCGGCTGGCTGATCGGCACCTTCAAGCTCGGCTTCGTCTCGGCCGCCTACCTCAAATCGACCTTCGACTTCCTCGAGACCGATGACGTGGTCTCCGGCCTGGTGAAGGCGGCGGTCTTTGGCTTCATCATCGCCCTGATGGGCACCTGGTGCGGCTACAACAGCAAGGGCGGCGCCCAGGGCGTGGGCAATGCCACCACCTCGGCGGTGGTCGCCTCCTCCATCCTCATCCTCGCGCTCGACTACGTGCTGACCGAGATATTCTTCGCGCAATGAGCAACCTGTCCGATAGGCGTGCGACGGAACCGGGCACCGGAGGCCCGGACCGGACTGCCGCGGCCACGCCGAAGATCCGCATGCGGGGCGTGACCAAGGCCTTCGGCGGCAAGCAGGTACTGGACGGCGTCGACCTCGACGTGGCGGCGGGGCAGGGGATGGTGATCCTCGGCGGCTCCGGCTCCGGCAAGTCGGTCACCATCAAATGCATCCTCGGGCTGATCGAGCCGGATGCGGGAACCATCGAGATCGACGGCGTCGACGTGCTGAAGCTGCCGCGGCGCGACCGCGAGGCGCTGGCCGACCGGATCGGGATGCTGTTCCAGAACGGCGCGCTGTTCGACAGCCTGCCGGTCTGGGAGAAAGTCTGCTACAAGCTGCTGGCGCAGGGCCGCATCACCCGGGCCAGGGCGCGCGACCGGGCGGCCGAGGTGCTGGCCCAGGTCGGCCTCGCCGCGACGGTCGGCGACCTGTCGCCGGCCGAGCTGTCGGGCGGCATGCAGAAGCGCGTCGGCCTGGCCCGCGCCATCGCGGCGCAGCCCGACATCATCTTCTTCGACGAGCCGACGACCGGGCTCGACCCCATCATGGGCGCGGTGATCGACGGGCTGATCGTCGATTGCGTGCAGAAGCTGGGCGCGACGGCGGTCTCCATCACCCACGACATGGCCAGCGCCCGGCGGATCGGCACCACGGCGGCGATGATCTTCAAGGGCCGCATCGTCTGGACCGGTCCGGCCGCCAGCCT
>JAQGIA010000006.1 GCA_028291445.1 Belnapia sp. | reverse complement strand
TCGGCCGGCGCAGCCGTTCGATCTCCTCGCGCAGCCGCAATTTCTCCCGCTTCAGCCGCGCCAATTCGAGGTCGTCAGGCCTGGGGCGGGAATCCTGGGCACCAATCTGCCGTTCCAGGACTGCGTGCTTGTCTTCCAGGGACCGAAGCCTCGGCGAGGTCATCATGCGGACATCTCCTTTGCGTTGTTCAGGATGGGCCGTTGTTCAGGATGAGACTGTCTTGACGCGCGACCGCAGCGGCTGGGCAGGGCTGGTTGCCGCGCCCCGCTGTTGCGCCCGCGCCCGGCCATGCTAATGGCGATGCTGCCTGGAATGCACCACTTCCTTCGCCGTCCCACCCCCATCTGGCCGAGCCCGCATCACGATGCTGGATGACCGAGACAGCCTGCTGCGCCGCCTGCATGAGATGCGGAGCGAACATCGCGACCTGGACACGGTGATCGCCCGGCTGTCGTCCAGCCTGGCGGACCAGTTGCAGGTGCAACGGTTGAAGAAACGTAAGCTGAAGCTGAAGGACGAGATTTCCTGGCTCGAAGGCCGGCTCGTCCCCGACATCATCGCCTAGCGTCATTGCCTGGCGTCACTGCCTAGCGTCTGCGGAAGCCTGAGCGCCTGCGAAAGCCTGCGCTTGCCGCCGCAGCCCGGATTTTCTCACCTGCTCTGAGGGGCCAATCGCGTGACCATCGAGGATGCGGCGCCGCTGGTGGGCGTCATCATGGGCAGCCGCTCGGATTGGGAGACCATGCGCCATGCGGTGGAGGTGCTGGGCAAGCTCGGCATTCCGCATGAGGCGCGGGTGGTCTCCGCCCATCGGACGCCGGCGCGGCTGGTCGCCTATGCCAGCGGCGCCCGCGCACGCGGGCTCAAGGTGCTGATCGCCGGGGCCGGCGGGGCGGCCCACCTGCCGGGGATGGCGGCCGCGATGACGCCGCTGCCGGTGCTGGGCGTGCCGGTCGAAAGCCATGCGCTGAAGGGCATGGACAGCCTGCTGTCGATCGCCCAGATGCCCGGCGGCATCCCGGTCGGGACGCTGGCCATCGGCAAGGCGGGCGCCATCAACGCGGGGCTGCTGGCCGCGGCCATCCTGGCGCTGGCGGATCCGGCGCTGGCGGAGCGGCTGGATGCCTGGCGGGCGGCGCAGACCGCCGGCGTGCCGGAGTTGCCGGAATGACGACCCAAGTGACTGCCGGAACGGTTGCGGGAATGACTGGCCCGCTCGGCCATGGCGGCACCATCGGCATCCTCGGCGGCGGCCAGCTCGGCCGGATGTCGGCCATGGCGGCGGCCCGGCTCGGCTATCGCTGCCATGTCTTCGCGCCGGATGCCGACAGCCCGGGGATGCAGGTCGCGGCCGCCGCCACCGTGGCCCCCTTCGAGGATGCCGCCGCCCTGGCCCGCTTCGCCGCCGCGGTCGATGTCGTCACCTTCGAATTCGAGAATGTCCCGGCCGGGACCCTGGCGATCCTCGCCCCTCTGGCGCCCTGCCGGCCGGGGGTCGAGGTGTTGCGGATTTGCCAGGACCGGCTGCTGGAGAAGGATTTCCTGGCCAGGGCCGGGGTGCCCGTCGCCCCCTGGCGGGCGGTGCACGACGAAGCGGACCTGGCCGGCGCGATCGCCGCGATCGGCCTGCCGGCGGTGCTGAAGACCACCCGGCTGGGCTACGACGGCCGCGGCCAGGCGGTACTGCGCCGGCCCGAGGATGCCGCGCCCGCCTTCGCCCGGCTGTCGCCCCGGCCACTGATCCTGGAAGCCTTCGTGCCCTTCGCGGCGGAGATTTCCGCCATCGTCGCCCGTGGCACCGATGGCGCGGTCGCGGTCTATGACGCGGTGGAGAATCAGCACCGCGACCACATCCTCGACCTCAGCTTCGCCCCGGCCCGGCTTTCCGCGACGACCGCCGCCGCTGCCCGCCGCCATGCCGCCGCGCTGGCCGAGTCGCTGGATCTGGTCGGCGTGCTGGCGCTGGAGTTGTTCGTGCTGCCGGATGGCAGCCTGCTGGGCAACGAGATCGCGCCCCGGCCGCATAACTCCGGCCACTGGACGATGGATGCCTGCGCCGCCAGCCAGTTCGAGCAGCATGTGCGGGCGGTGGCGGGATTGCCGCTGGCGAGCGCCGAGCGGCATCACGATGCGGTGATGCGCAACCTGGTCGGTCCCGCGGGCCTGGAACTCTGGCCCAGCCTACTGAAAACGCAAGGAATTATTCCGCATTGGTATGGCAAGGCGGAGGCCCGGCCGGGCCGCAAGCTGGGCCATGCCAATCGGTTGCTGCCGCTCGGCAGCCTGCGCGCGCTGGATGATGCGGCGGCCCTTCAGGGGTTGTGACGTATTTGCCATGATGCCCTGTGCTTTTCTCGCCACATCGGTTTGGAAATGGCCGGTCCAGGGATGCAGGTTGTACCGCATGGTGCTAGGTTCCTTTGACGCAGCCGGGTCGCCATTGAACTTTGCGACAAGGTTTGGCGGCCCAACATGCGTTATGAATCGAGGAGAGATTAGATGACCCTCAGGAAGGCCCTTCTGGCCGCGACGGTCCTGGCGCTGCCGGTTGCCGCACAGGCGCAGCCGGTGTCCGGCCTTTACGTTGGCGCCGGCGCTGGTTTGAACCTGCACCAGCATTCGGAGCTCAACGGCGGCGGCAAGATCAAGTACTCCGACCTCGGCGCCGTGGGCCTCGCGTCCATCGGCTGGGGCTTCGGCAACGGCCTCCGCGCCGAGATCGAAGGCAGCTATCGCCACAACGACATGGACCGCGTCACCAGCGGCAACCGGTCGGGCAACAGCGGCTACTGGCGCAACTACGGCGCGATGGGCAACGTGCTGTACGACTTCAACCTCGGCCTGCCGGTCATCCCGTATGTCGGCGTCGGCGCCGGCTATGCCTGGACCGATGTCAGCCACGCCAACCTGCGTGGCCCGGGTGGCAGCCGCTACCGGATCGAAGACACCGAAGGCCGCTTTGCCTATCAGGGCATCGCCGGTGCGGCGCTGGCCCTTGGTGGCGGCCTCGCGCTGACCGCCGAGTACCGCTTCTTCGGGACGCTCGACCCGAAGCTCGAGGTTGACCGCGTTGGGACCGTTGGCGCCGCCGGTGGCAGCATCAAGGGCACCAACTACAACCACAGCGCGCTGATCGGCATTCGTTATGCCTTCAACGCACCGGCCGCGCCGATCGCCGCCGCCGAGGCCCCGCCGGCCCCGCCGCCGCCGGCCGTCGCCCGCACCTACCTGGTGTTCTTCGACTGGGATCGGGCGGACCTGACCGACCGCGCCCGTCAGATCATCACCGAAGCCGCCGGCGCCGCGCGCCGCGTGTCCTCGACCCGCATCGAAGTGGCCGGCCACGCCGACCGTTCGGGCACCCCGCAGTACAACCAGCGCCTGTCCGAGCGTCGCGCTCAGGCCGTCGCCGCCGAGCTGGTCCGCCAGGGCGTGGCCCGCAACGAGATCGCTATCACCGCCTTCGGTGAGAGCCGTCCGCTGGTCCCGACCGCCGATGGCGTGCGCGAGCCGCAGAACCGCCGCGTCGAGATCGTGCTGCGCTAAGCAGCCCGACCTCCTCTCGGGAGACGGAAAGGGGCGCCGCAAGGCGTCCCTTTTTTTGTGCTTGGCTCCATAAAGTTACGAATTCTCTGGGTTTGTATCGGCCTGTCGCATGACTGTGCTTTGCCGGCAACAGCATCCCAGGTCGCGTTTTCGGCACTGAACCTAACCCCGGATTTTTTCTTCAGGTGAGGGAACGCAGCCCGCATCCGACCGATTGCCGGTCATCGA
>JAQGIA010000664.1 GCA_028291445.1 Belnapia sp. | reverse complement strand
TCCGGTGCCGCCGCCAGCGCCGCCGGGAACAGCGCCAGCAGCGGCTCGGTGCCGACCATCGCCGCCTCGCGCCCGCCGATCAGCGCGGTGGCCATGGCCTGCACCGCCAGTGGCTCCGGCTTCTCCGGCACCGCGGCGATCTGCGTCTCGACCGCCGCCAGCGCCTCCCCCACCCGGGCCGCCAGCGGCGCGGCGCAATCGCCGAGCGCGGCGAATTGCCCGGCCAGCCGTTCCAATTGCAGCCGCTTCATGGTCAGCCGCAGCCGCAGCGTATCCCACCAGCCGATGTCGGTCCGGCCATCGGTGTCGTAGCCGACCCAACTCGCCAGCAGCACCGGCCGCGGCACCAGGCTGGACCAGCGGTCCGGCCAGACCGCCTGGGCGGCGCCTAGCAGCGCCTCGGTCAGCCCGTCGATCGCATCCCGGCCCCGGGCGATGGCCGCAGCGGCCTGGCGGAATTCCTCGGCCAGGGTCGGGGCGCTGGGCCGGTGGCTGAGGCCGGCGGGGAAGGCTGCGCCGCTCGCCGCCGCGGCCAGGGCGGCGCCGGTCTCGGGCGGCAGGGAGAAGGTCGGATGCGCGGTGAAGACGGCGGCAAAGCGCGGTGTCTCCAGCAGGGCGCGATAGCGGGCGAAGGGCACCGGGCTGTCATCCGGGTCCGGCCGTACCAGCCGTGCCGCCAGCGCCGCCATATCCGGCACGCCGCCGCCCTGGTCGCCCAGGCCGACATAGGCGGCGATCCGCTTCGCCCGGTCGCCGGCCGCGGCATCCGCCAGGCGCTGGACCATATCGGCCAGCCCATCGAGGTCCAGCACCCCATCGTCGAGCCGGCGGCTGATGGCGAGGGCGATCAGCAGCACCGGATCGCCGAAGGGGTCGTGCGCCGCGGCCGCCCGCGTCTCGCGCAGGCGGGAGAGGAGTTCCTGAAGGGGATCGGGGCTGCTGTCGGGCATGCGCGATGTTGCACCTGCGAAGGTTGGGAAGGCCAGCCTTTCGGCGCTGCGCCGGGTGATTTCCGCAGCTGGCCGATTTCCGCTGCCAACGCCTCCCTTGGGCCGGCGTCCCCCTGGCCGGCGTCCCCCTGGCCGGCGTCCCTTGGGGAGTGCCGGTCAGGCCGGCCGCAGCATCGCCGCCATGATCCGCGGCACCTCGGCCGGGATCTCGCGCGCCAGGAAGCCCACCGGGCCGCAGGATTGTGCCAGACGGTTGCCCGCCTCGCCATGCAACCAGACCCCCCAGAGCGTCGCCACCACCGGCGGCGCGCCACGAGCCATGAGTGCGGCGATGATCCCGGCCAGGGTATCGCCCGAGCCCGAGGTCGCCAGCCCGACATTGCCCTGGTCGCAGCTCCAGGCCTGACCCTGCGGCGAGACGATCCGCGAACAGCCGCCCTTCATCACCACCACGGCGCCGAGCCGTGCCGCCGCCTGCCGGGCGACGCCCAGCGGATCCGCCTCCACCTCGTCCCGGGACAGGCCGAGCAGCCCGGCCATCTCGCCGGCATGCGGGGTGATCACCAGCCGCCCGGCATGGCGGCGCAGCCCGTCCCGGCACTCGAGCAGCCCGCACAGCGCCTCGGCGTCGAGCACCAGGCCGGGCCCCGGCTCCGCCGCCTCCAGCAGCCGCTGGGTGAGCGCCACCACCGCCGGCCGGTCCATCATGCCCGGGCCGACCACCGCCGCGTCGCAACCGCCGAGGCGCCCGGCCAGCAGATCGGCCGCCGCAGGGTCGATGCCGCCCTCGGCGGTCTCCGCCAGCCCGGTGACCCGCGCCTCCGGCAGGGCGATCGCCAGATGGGCGGCGAGGCTGCGGACGCTGGCGACCTGCAGCTTGCCCGCCCCGGCCCGCAGCGCGGCCAGGCCGGCGAGCAAGGCCGCGCCCGGCACCTCGACGCTGCCGCCGATGACCAGCACCCGGCCCCGGGCATTCTTGTCCTGGCCCTCATGATGGCTCGGCAAGGGCATGCCGCGCAGCAGCGCCGGCGTGACCGCGACCGCGGCGCTCATCGCGCCGCCCTCGGCGCATCGGATTCGGCAGTGACCGGGACGCCTTCCGACTCGAGCGGAACGGTGAAATTATAGGCTTGGAGCTTGAGCCCGCCGCGCGGCGTCATGCCGGCGTCGTAGGCATAGGCGGTGACCCCGCAATTGGCGACGTCACCCTCGGCGTCGATCGCCAGGATCTGCTCCTCCGTCAGTTGCTCCAGCAGGTAGCGCAGGCAGAGCACCACCACCTGATGCGCCACGATCAGCACCCGGGCGCCGGCATGGTGCAGCGACACGGTATCGAGCGCACCGCGCAGCCTGAGGATCACGTCGCACCAACTCTCCCCGCCCGGCGGCCGGTGGTAGAATTTCCCGAGGATGCTGCGCAGCTTGGCCTGATCCGGGTAGTGCTCCTCGATGCCGTACCGGGTCAGCCGGTCGAGGATGCCGAATTCCTTCTCGCGCAGCCGTTCGTCCTGGATGAAGTCTCCCGGCGCCACCGCCAGCCCACCCGCCGCCGCCATCAGCCCGGCGGTCTGCCGGGCGCGGAGGTAGGGGGAGACCAGGACCACGTCGGGCCGCTCCGCCTGGTCGGCGAACCAGCGGCCGAGCGCCGCCGACTGGGCCTCCCCGCGACGGCTGAGCGGCACGTCCACGTCGCGTCCGAGGGTGTCGATCCGCGCCGCCCGGGCGGCCTGGGCGGCGTCGCGGGCAAGGTTGCCGCTGCTTTCGCCGTGGCGGACAATCCACAGGCGGTCGGGCCAGCGTTGGTTCATGAGCGTCACTCGCTGCGGGATGCAGCCCCGGCTAACGCGGGGCTGGCCGCAGGTATCCTCGGACCGGTCGAAAACCGGGGATTGGGCGAAAACCGTGGAATGTCCGAACACCGGGGACCGGCCCAAAACCGGGTCGCATACGCCGCAGGGGCGGAACCGGGCGGGGCGGCAAGGCCCCGCCCAGGAGCCGCATCAGCCCGCCAGGCCGCGCAGCGCGTCGCAGATATGGCCGACCTGCGCCTCGGTCAGCTCCGGGTACATCGGCAGGCTCACCACCTCCAGCGCCGCCCGCGCCGTCTCGGCGCAGCCCGCCGGGCCGATCGCGGTGCGGCCCTGATAGGC
>JAQGIA010000639.1 GCA_028291445.1 Belnapia sp. | reverse complement strand
TGGTGATGCCGAGCCTGCGCACCATGCCCGGCCAGACCGCGGTGCGGCTGGCCCGGTTCATGGACTGAGACGTTCTGTACCGCGTCCTTCGACGATCAGCCTCGGACGATCACGCTTCAACCCTCGGGCGCCGGCTCGCCTTCATGGGCGGTGCCGAAGCCGGCGAGCAGCGCGAACATCGCCTCTGCCGCCGCCGCCACCTCGGCCGCCGCGACGCCCTTGGCGACCAGCGCCACGCCGCCGCCGGTGCCGCGGTAATAGGGGTAGCTGCCAAGGTCGAGGGCCGGGAAGCGGGCCTGGATGGCGCTCAGCCCGGCGGCGATCTGCCCCTCGTAGACGTAATCCGCATGCACCGTATGCGACAGGATGGGTTGGCCGCGTTCGAGGCTTGGCGCCAGCGTCTCGAACATCGAGCGCATGATGCGCGGCACGCCGGCCATCACATGCACGTTGCCCATGCTGAAGCCCGGCGCGGTGGTCTCCGGGCAGCGGATCGGCACGGCGCCGCGCGGCAGGGTCGCCATCCGCAGCCGGGCCTCGTTGAATTCCACCGGCGGGTCGCGCCGGGCGTAGTCGGCGGCCATCAGCGCGCGGGTCTCGGCATGCACCTCCCAGGGCACCCCGAAGGCGCGCGCCACGCAGTCGCTGGTGATGTCGTCATGCGTCGGGCCGATGCCGCCGGTGGTGAAGACATGGGTGAATTTCGCCCGCACCTCGTTCACCACGCCGATGATGGTCTCCGGCACGTCGGGGATCACCCGCACCTCCCGCACCGGGATGCCGAGTTCGCCGAGCCGGGTCGCCAGGAATTGCAGGTTGGCGTCGCGGGTGCGGCCGGACAGCACCTCGTTGCCGATGATGAGGATGCAGGCGGTGGGATTATCGGTCATGGCGGCTCCGGATCGGGCGGATCGGCGGGGGGCGGCGGAGAATCGCGCCCAGCCTAGCCGGTGTCGGGCGCCGGGGGCAGTGGGGGCCGCCACGACCAGAGGGCTCAAGGTCAGGGCAGTGGTTGACACCCCCGGCCGATCGCCTGTCCGATGCCGGGCAACGGGCGGGGACACGGCCGCCCGATTTTTGCGGGAAACGCTGCCATGAACGACCATGCCGGCCACGGCCCCTCGCGCCAGACAGAGGCCCGCACCATCGCCGCCGCCTGGCTCGAAGCCTTCGATGCGGCGCTGGCCGGGCAGGATGCCGGCGCGGTGGCGGCGCTGCTCCGCCCCGATGGCCATTGGCGCGACGTGCTGGCCTTCACCTGGGCGCTGAACACCCACTCCGGCGAGGCCGCCATCGAGGCCATGCTGCGCGAGGCGCTGCCGCGCATCCGCCCCCAGGGCGCCCGGCTGGACCCGCGCCGCACCGCGCCGCGCCTGGTGGTCCGTGCCGGGGTCGAGACCATCGAGGTGATCTTCGTCTTCCGCACCGCCTTCGGCACCGGCAACGGCGTGGCGCGGCTGGTGCCGGATGCGGCCGGGCCGGGCGGCTGGCGCGCCTGGACCCTGCTGACCTCGCTGGTGGCGCTGGGCGAGGCCGCGGCCGGCCCGCGCCATGCCGCCGCGGAGGATTACGCCCGCGACTTCGGCGGCGACAACTGGCTCGACAAGCGCAACAAGGCCCGCGCCTATGCCGACCGCGACCCGGCGGTGCTGGTGGTCGGCGGCGGCCAGGCCGGGCTCTCCATCGCGGCGCGGCTGACGCATATGGGCATCGATACGCTGATCGTGGACCGGGCCGCGCGGGTCGGCGACAATTGGCGCAAGCGCTACCACGCGCTGACCCTGCACAACGAGATGCACGTCAATCACCTGCCGCTGATGCCCTTCCCGCCGACCTGGCCGGTCTTCATCCCGAAGGACAAGCTGGCCAACTGGTTCGAGAGCTACGTCGATGCGCTCGACCTGAATTTCTGGACCGGGACGGAGCTGGTCGCCGGCGAATGGGATGCCGCGGCGCGGCAGTGGCGGGTGGTGCTGCGCGGCGTCGGCGGGGAGGAACGGGTGATGCGGCCGCGCCACCTGATCTTCGCCACCGGCGTCAGCAGCATCCCGGTCACGCCGAAGCTGCCGGGGCTCGAGGATTTCGCCGGCACCGTGCTGCATTCCGGCCGCTACACCGAGGGCGCCGCCTGGAAGGGCCGCCGCGCGCTGGTGCTCGGCACCGGCAACAGCGGCCATGACGTGGCGCAGGACCTGCAAGCGAGCGGCGCCGAGCTTTCGCTGATCCAGCGCAGCCCGACCTACGTGGTCAGCATCCGCGAGGCGCAGTCGGTCTATTCGCTCTATACCGAGGGCGTGCCGATCGAGGATTGCGACCTGCTGGCCACCGCCATGCCCTATCCGGTGCTGGTCGAGGCCTACCGGCGCTCGACCGCCGTATCGCGCGAGCGGGACAGGCCGCTGCTGGAGGCGCTGGCGGCGCGCGGCTTCCGGCTGGATTTCGGCGAGGACGACACCGGCTTCCAGATGAAATACCTGCGGCGCGGCGGCGGCTACTACTTCAACGTCGGCTGTTCCGACCTCATCGCCGAGGGCAAGGTCGGGCTGCTGCAATATGCCGATATCGAGCGCTTCGTGGCCGGTGGTGCGCGGCTGAAGGACGGTAGCCTGGTGCCGGCGGAATTGCTGGTGCTGGCGACCGGCTACAAGAACCAGCAGGATGTGGTGCGGCACTACCTCGGCGATGCCATCGCCGACCGCATCGGCCCGGTCTGGGGCTTCGATGCGGGCGGCGAGCTGCGCAACATGTGGCGGCCGACCCCACAGGAAGGGCTGTGGTTCACCGCCGGCAGCCTGGCGCAATGCCGGATCTATTCGCAGTTCCTGGCATTGCAGATCAAGGCGCGCGAGACGGGCATGATCGGCTGACGGCGACCTCCGCGCCGGCGCGGAAGTTCGGTCAGGCCTGGAAATTCAGCCGCAGCCCCGGCTCCGGCCAGCGCATCCGGCCGAGCGCGCCTTCGCCCGAAAGGGTGATGGTGGCATCGCGCATGTCGGCCCCGCCGAAGCAGATATTGGTCGGATGGCTATCCGGCACCGCCACCTGGTGCAGCACGCCGCCGCCGGGGGCGAAGACGGTGATCTGGCCGGTGACCAGCGTCGCCACCGCGATATTGCCGGAGGCGAGCACGGCGAGGCTGTCGAAGCGGCAGAACTCCGCTAGGCCGCCGATGCAGCGGCCGCCATGCGGCGAGGGGAAGGGGTGCTTCGCCACCACGCCCGGGCGCTCGATGTCGAAGGCCCAGAGCCGCGCCGATTCGGTATCCGCGACATAGACGGTGCGCTCATCCGGCGAGAGGCCGACGCCATTGGCGCTGAGGATCGGATAGGCGACCTCGCGCACCGAGGAGCCGTCCGGCAGCGCGTAGTACAGCCCGCCATGGTCGCGCGCATGGGCGTAGCGCTTGCCGAGGTCGGTGAAATAGAAGCCGCCATGCCGGTCGAACACCAGGTCGTTCGGCGCCGAGAGCTTGTGGCCGTTGCACGCGTGATACAGCAGCCGCCGCTCGCCTGTATTGGGATCGACCCGCTCCACCGTGCCGGTGACGTAATCCGCGGCCGGGCCCTGCGGCATGAATTGGCCGGGAACATAGGTGCTGCCGCCGTTGTTGCAGAGATAGAGCGCGCCATCCGGCCCGCGCGCCAGCCCGTTCGGCCCGCCGGCGGCCTGGCCGAGCCGCGTCACCGTGCCGTCGGCGGCGACGCGGGTGACGGCGCCACCCCTGATCTCGGTGAGGATGATGGCGCCGTCGGCCATCGCCACCGGTCCCTCGGGGAAGGCCAGATCATTGGCCAGGATGCGGATGTCGGTCATGGCGTTGCCCCTTGTGCGGTCTTGCCGGACATCGTCCGCATACCAAGCCCCTGGGGCAACCCCCCTTGGGGCAACCCCCTGGAAGCTCGTCACCAGGGCGGTGGAAGGGACAGCCCCCATGGTTGGCGACGTGCCGCGATGGACGGCTTGGGCCAAAGGCGGCGGGGCTGCTCCGCATTGCCGGGGCTGCCGCCGCCGGACCGGCTGGGCTAGCCTCGCGCATGCCCGATGCCCTCGCTGCCCTGCCGACCGCAACGCCGGTCGCCGCCGCCCCCGGCCCGTTGCCGCAAATGCCTTGGGCGCTGCTGGCGGCGGCGTGCCTAGGCATGTTCGCCGCCTCGGCCAGCGGGACTACCCGGGCGCCCTTCCTGCTCGACATGGCGCGGGACCTGACGGCCAACCTGTCCATGGTCGCCAATCTGATGGCGATGACCTCCATCGCCTGGGGAGCCTCCTCGCTGATGGCCGGCGCCGGCTCCGACCGCTGGGGCCGGCGGCCGTTCCTGATCGGCGGGCCGGTCGGGCTGGCGCTCTGCATGATCGGCGTCGCCGCCTCGGGCAGCTACCTCGGCGTGGCCATCTGGGCGACCATCGCCGGTGGCTTCGCCGGCAGCTTCACCGGGGTGGTGATGGCCGAGGCCTCGGCCCGGGTAATCGACCGCCAGCGCGGCCGGGCGCTGGGCTGGGTGATGTCCGGGCAGTCGCTGACCCTGCTGATCGGGGTGCCGCTGGCGGCCTGGATCGGCGCCCATATCGGCTGGCGCGGCGTCAACCTCTGCGTCGCCGCGATAGCCCTCGCGGCGGCGCTGGGCCTGCTGCTGACCACGCTTCGGCCGGTCGACAGGCCGCGCGCCGCCGGGGCCAGCCGGCCCAGCTATCGCGCGGCGATGACCGGCCCGGTGATCCGGCTGCTGGCGATGGGGGTGGCGGAGCGGATCTGCTACGGCCTGACCGCGGTCTACTTCGCCACCTTCCTGCAATCGACCTACGGCCTTTCGCTGGGCGCCGTGGCGCTGCCGCTGGCGACCTTCGCCCTGGGCAGTATCCTCGGCACCATCCTGGGCGGGCAGCTCGCCGACCGGCTGCCCAACCGGCTGATGACCTTCGCCCTGGCGATGTTCGGCTCGGCCGCCATCGCCCTCGCGCTGTTCGGCTGGACCGCGGGGGTGGGCGTCTCGGTGGCGCTGGGCTTCGCCTATGTCTTCGTCAACGCCCTGGCCCGGCCGAGCCTGATGGCGGCGCTGGCCAACGTGCCGGACGAGGTGCGCGGCACGGTGCTCGGCCTGAACGTGACCTCGGCCTCCTTCGGCTGGCTGGGCGCGGCCTCGCTCGGCGGCTGGATGATGGCGGAATTCGGCTTTGCCGGGTTTGGCCCGCTGGCCGGGGGGATCGGGGTGCTGGGCGGCGCGCTGGCGCTGGTGGGGCGGCGGTAAGGCCCCCCCCTCACTCCGGCGCGAACAGCTCCTCCACATCCGCCTCGGTCAGCTTCAGCGCGCCGCCATGCTCGGCATCCAGCACCGAGGCGACCAGCGCCCGCTAGCGGTCCTTCAGCACCTCCATATTCTCCTCGATGGTGCCGAGGGTGACGAGGCGGTGGACGAAGACGTGCTTCTCCTGGCCGATCCGGTGCGCCCGGTCGGTCGCCTGGTCCTCCACCGCCGGATTCCACCAGGGATCGTAGTGGATGACGGTATCCGCCGCCGTCAGGTTCAGCCCGACGCCGCCGGCCTTGAGGCTGATGAGGAAGACCGGCACCTCGCCGGCCTGGAAGCGCCGCACCGGCAGGTCGCGGTCCTTGGTGTCGCCGGTCAGCAGCACATGCTCGATGCCGGCATCGGCCAGCCGCGCCTCGATCAGCGCGAGCATGGAGGTGAACTGGGAAAACAGCAGGACCCGGCGGCCTTCCTCCAGCAAGGTCTCCAGCAGCTCCATCAGCCGTTCGAGCTTGGCCGAGCCGGCCCTGGCGTCGCGTACCGCCTTCAGCTTCAGCAGCCGCGGGTCGCAGCAGGCCTGGCGCATCTTCAGCAGCGCATCGAGGATGATGATGCCGGACCGCGCCATGCCACGCTCGGCGATGGCCTCCTTAACCCGGTTGTGCATCGCCAGCCGGATGCCCTCGTACAATCCGCGCTGCGCGGTGCCGAGCGCCACCGGTTCGGTGATCTCGGTCTTCGGCGGCAGCTCCTTCACCACCTCGTCCTTGGTTCGCCGCAGCAGGAAGGGGCGGACCCGGCGATGCAGCGCCGCCTGGCGTGCCGCGTCGCCGCCCTTCTCGATCGGCGT
>JAQGIA010000628.1 GCA_028291445.1 Belnapia sp. | reverse complement strand
CAGGCGATGGCCATGGGCAGTCTCCCGTAAGGAGCCCGACCCCGACCTGGGGCCGGACGCTGTCCCTATCACTGTGGCCCGCTTCCGCCAAAGGCCCCGGTCACCATCCCGCGATGACAAAACCGGTGGGCGTTAATGTCCCAAAAATTGGCCCCTGGAGGGGTGAGATCGGAGCATCATGCGGCTGCACGCATGGCGATCCCTTCCATGCTGGCCCGCGCCTCGGCCGGGGTGCGATAGCCGATGGCCGAATGCAAAAGCTGCCGATTGTAGAAAACTTCGAGCCGTAGACCCGCCGGCGGGCGGCGAAGATCCGGCCGATCCGTCCACGCAGCTCGGCTTCCACCTTGGCACGGCTTCGGACGGCGGGGATCGCGCGCAGCCGGGCGTAGGGCGTAGAAGCCGCTCACGCTCGCGCCGGCCACCCGGCACAGCGTGGCCACGGCGTGGTCCACCCGTTCGGCCGACACGAGGCTGAACTTCGTCCCGCTCATCCGCTTTGCGGCTGAACCCCTTTGGCGAAAAAGCTGCCGCCTTGCGGAGGATTTCCACCTCCTCCTCGAGCCGCTTCACCGCCTGCGCCTTGAACTCCCGCGTGAAGCTCCGTCGGATTCGCCTCTCCGCCATCCTTCTCTCCTGGGGTGCCTGGGTCGTCAGCAAACCCTCCGGCCCCAGGGGGAAGTCCAAAGCCCGACCGGTTCACCAGACAGTCCGGCAACAGACCCTAGCCGAGGTGGCGCCGCAGGAAGTCCCCGGCGGCGGCGAGTGCCTTGCGCCCGGCTTCGACCTGGGGATGGAAGAGATGCCAGACGTGGATCATCTCCGGCCAGATCTCCAATGTCACCGCGACATCCTCGGCCCCGGCGCGGCGGGCAAACATCACGGCGTCATCAAGCAGGGTTTCCGCCGCCCCAACCTGGACCAGCAGTGGCGGCAAGCCGTGGAGCGCGGCATGCAGCGGTGAGGCAAGTGGCGTGCGCGGCCCGGTGCCGCCGAGATAGAGAGCGGCGATCTCCAGCAGGTAGGGCTTCTGCACCATGGGGTCGGCGGCGGCCTTGCTGGCCATGCTCTCACCCGTGCTCTCAAGGTCCATCCAGGGCGAAACCAGCCAGCCGCAGGCTGGCATGGGAAGGCCCTGCTCGCGGAGGGCCACCAGCGTCGCGGCGGCCAGCCCACCACCCGCACTGTCGCCGCCAATGGCGATGCGCGGCGGGGTGAAGCCCTGGTCCAGCAGGTAGCGGTAGCCGGAGACGGCATCCTCGACCGCGGCTGGGAACGGATGCTCCGGTGCCAGCCGGTAGTCGAGCGCGAGGCAGCGCACGCCCGCCGCACGCCCTGCCTCCGCCACCATGGACCGATGGCTACGCAGCGAGCCGGCCACGTAGCCGCCGCCATGCAGGAACAGCAACACGCGCGACGCGTCGGCACCGGGCGTGCCGTTCCATTCGGCGGGGACGCCGTTCGCGCTGACCGGTTCGATCCGCACGTCGGCGGGCAGCGCATGCTGCGTGCCAAGCGCGTCGAGCCTACGGCGGCGTTCGGCCAGTTCCGTTGGGCGCGGGCGAGCAGCGAGTAAGGCGCGGATGGCCTCGATCCCTGGGTCCGGCATGGCTCAGGACTTCGCCATGGAGCATTTGCCGTCTTCGATCGAGCGGAAGGACCGCTCGGCGGAGGTCACGGCCAGCACCTTGTAGACATCGCCAGGCGCGCGGCTCTCCGCGGGCGACTTCACAGTAAAAAGATAGGTCGGATGCAGTTTCCGCCCATCGCGGCGAATGGTGCCGGCGCCGAACGCGTCGTCATCGGTCGGCATGTCCTTCATGGCGGCGACGACGGCCCGGCCGGACGCCTTGGCGCGCGGAACGCCTATAGCCTTGGCTGCCTTCAGGTAATGCAGCAGACCTGAATAGTCCCCAGCCTGATTGTGGCACGGGAAGGTATTCGGTGGCAGCTCGGGCCGTAGCCGGGCCATGAAGGCTCGCGTGCGGTCGTTGAGGTCCCAGTAGAAGGTCTCGGTCTGCGTTAGACCCTGCGCCGCGGCGAGGCCAAGCGACATGATGCTGTTGATGTAGCCGGTCAGCCCGACGAACCGCAGCTTGCCGCGCATCAGGCCGAATTCCGCTGCCTGTTTCACCGCATTGACGAAATCCGTGCCGGCGCCAAGGAAGGCGATGACCTTGGCCCCACTCGCCTGTGCCTGGAGCAGGAAAGCGGAAAAATCGGTTGTTTCGGGAAAGGGGTAGGTGACGGCGCCGACAACGCGGCCGCCGCTGGTCTCGACCGAGTGCGTGGTATCGGCCTGCAGCATGTGGCCGAAGGCGTAGTTCGGCGTGATGAAAAACCAGCTATCGTAGCCTTGCTTCACCAAGGGCTCGCCGGTCGCATGCGAGAGGCAGTAGGTATCGTAGCTCCAGTGGATGGCGTTCGGGCTGCAATACTCCGAGGTGAGCGCCGAAGTGGCGGCGGAGCTGTTGATGTGCACCTTGTCCTTCTGCTCGACAACCGGCTTGAGGGCGATCGCCAGGGCGGAATTGCTGACGCCGAGCACCAGGTCCACGGTGTCCCGATCGAACCATTGCCGGGCTATCGCCAAGCCAACGTCGGATTTATTC
>JAQGIA010000630.1 GCA_028291445.1 Belnapia sp. | reverse complement strand
TGCCGCACCCTGCCGGCAACCAGATAAGGACCGCCGGACCATGCGTGCCCTCGTACTCCGCCAGCACGGCGATCTCGACGTGCTGGCGCTGGAGACCGACTACCCCACCCCGACCGCCGTCGCCGGGCATGTGGTGATCCGCGTCCGCGCCTCCTCCTTCAACTACCACGACGTCTTCACTGTGAAGGGCATGCCCGGCATCAAGGTGCCGATGCCGGTGGTGATCGGCCTCGACATGGCCGGCGAGATTTTCGAAGTTGGCGAGGGCGTGAGCGGCTGGGCCAAAGGCGACCGGGTGCTGGTCAATCCCATCAACCAGGCCAAGGGCCTGATGGGCGAGATGCTGGACGGCGGCATGGCGGAATACTGCCTGGTCGATGCCCGCCAGCTTATCCGCCTGCCGGAGGGCGTGAGCTACGAGCAGGCCGCCGCGCTGCCGGTGGCCTACGGGACCGCGCACCGCATGATCGTCACCCACAAGACGATCAAGGCGGGCGACAACGTGTTGATCCTCGGCGCCTCGGGCGGCGTCGGCACCGGCTGCGTGCTGCTGGCCAAGCATCTGGGCGCCTATGTCGTCGCCGCCGCCGGCGGGCCGGAGAAGTGCCAGCGGATGCTCGACATCGGCGCCGACGAGGCGATCGACTACAGGGACGTCAATTTTTCGAAGTGGGCGATCGAGCGCTTCGGCAAGCCGCAACGCCGCAGCTACGAGGGCGGCGTCGATGTCCTCATCAATTATACCGGCGGCGATACCTGGGGGCCGGGGCTCCGCTGCGTGAAGCGCGGCGGCAAGATTCTCGTGTGTGGCGCAACGGCGGGGTTCGATCCCAAGGAGGATTTGCGCTTCATCTGGACCTTCGAGCTGCAGGTGATCGGCTCCAACAGCTTCTACAACGAGGATTTCTCCGCGCTGATGGGGCTGATCCAGGCCGGCCAGATGAAGCCGGTGATCGATACCGTGCTGCCGTTGGACAGGGCCGCCGAAGGGCTGGCGCTGATCCGCGACCGCAAGGTGATGGGCAAGGTGATCGTGACGCCATGACGCTCGACGAATTGCAGGCGCTGGTCACCCGCGCGCCCTATCACCAATGGCTCGGCCTCAAGGTGGTCTCCTTCGGCGAGGGCGAGATCGAGCTTCGCGCCACCTGGCGCGAGGAATGGGTCGTCAATATCGAGCGCCGCTATACCCATGGCGGCATCCTCGCCGCGCTGGTCGACCTCGCCGCCGATTGGGCGCTGGGCGCGGCGCTTGGCCGGGGCATCCCGACCATCGACATGCGGGTGGACTACCACCGCCCCGCCATGCCGGGCGACCTGATCTGCAAGGGGAAGATCATCCGCCAGGGCGGCATGGTCTCGGTGGCGGAGGCCTCGATCTTCGACCTCGACGGCAAGCTGTGTGCCTCCGGCCGCGGCGTCTACCTCACCGCGCCGCCCAAGTGAGCGGTTCGCCGACCCTGGGCCTCGGCTGCAACCGTCCTGCGGATGCGGCCGGGTGACCGGCTTCCGCAATCTCGGCGCGCTGATCGATCCCGCCGCGGATGCGGCGAAGACGGCGCTGATCGACCTGTCCGGCGATGCCGCGCGCCATGTCAGCTACGGCGCGCTCGATGCGCTCTGCGATGCGGTGGCGCGCGGGCTGCTGAAGCGCGGGTTGCGCCGCGGCGATCGGGTCGGCGTGCTGGCCGCCAATTCCATCGAATTCCTCGCCGCCCTGAACGGCGCCATGCGGGCCGGCCTCGTCGCCGTGCCGGTGAACTACCGCTTTCCCGCCGCCACGGTCGACTACGTGCTGGGCAACAGCGGCGCCACCCTGGTCTTCGCCGATGCCGCCCGCATGGCCGCGGTGCCGGCGGGGCTGGAGGCCATCGAGTTCGGCGGCGCCGCATGGGAGTCGCTGCTCGATCCCGGCCCCTTCGAAGCCATCACGCCCGAACCGGCCGAGCCGGCGCTGTTCCTCTATACCTCCGGCTCCACCGGCAAGCCGAAGGGTGTGGTGCTATCGCACCAGTCGCATCTTTGGGTGGTGGAGCAGCGCCTGCTCGGAGCCGACATGCGGCAGGAACGCGCGCTGATCGCCGCGCCGCTGTATCACATGAACGGCCTCGCCCTGGCGCAGCTCGCCTCGGCCGCGCATATCACCGTGGTGCTGCTGCCGGCCTTCGAGGCGCGGGCCTATATCCGCGCCATCGGAGACCATCGCGTGAGCTGGATCACCGGCGTCCCGCCGATGATGGCCATGCTGCTGCAGGAACGCGATTTGCTGGCAGCGACCGAGACCGCCAGCGTGCGGCATGTCCGCTGCGGCTCCGCGCCCACCTCGCCGGCTTTGCTGGCGGCGATCAAGGCGGCTTTTCCCCAGGCGAAATTCGTCAATGGCTATGGCACGACCGAGGCCGGCCCCGTGGTCTTCGGCCCGCATCCGGCTGGGCTGCCGACCCCGCCGCTTTCGGTTGGCTATCCGCATCCCGCCGTGCAGCTACGGCTGAATGCGCAGAACGTGCTCGAACAGAAATGCCCGGCGCAGATGAACGGCTACTGGCAGCGCCCCGACCTCAAGCCGCCGTTGACGCCGGATGGTTTCTACATCACCGGCGATGTCTTCGAGCGTGACGCGGATGGCTTCTTCGCCGTGGTCGGCCGGATCGACGACATGTTCATCTCGGGCGGCGAGAACATCTTTCCCAGTGAGGTCGAGAAGGTGCTCGAGACGCACCCTGACGTCGAGCAATCCGCCGTCATTCCCGTCCCGGACGACATCAAGGGCACCAAGCCGGTCGCCTTCGTGGTGAAGCGTCCCGGCGCCACGGTGGATGAAGCCGCGCTGAAGGCCCATTCCCTCGCGCATGCGCCGGCCTATATGCATCCACGCCGGGTCTGGTTCCTCGATGCGCTGCCGCTGATGGGCACCAACAAGATCGACAAGGCGCAACTCGCCGCTTGGGCGCGCGAGCATCTGGCCAACCCATAGGGAAGGATCGGCCGCCGCTTCCATGATGGGAGGATGACGACCGATGCACCGACGCTCATTGCTCGCGCTGCCCGCCCTGGCGGCACTTGCCTACCCCGACCGCCCCGTCACCGGATGCGGCACGGTGGAAGGCACTGTTCGCACACGGCAAGCCGGTGCGGCTGGACTTAGGCGGCGCCGCTTGGCGCAAGTGGAACCGGCTGGACTGCATCACGCGCCGTTGCGTAAACCCAAGGGATGAACGCTCCCCCCACGGTCCGCGCCCATGCCGGGCTGATCCTCGCCGATACGCTCGGCGCCATCGTCGCCGGCCATGCCCAGCCGGAGGTCCGGTCCATGACCGCGCGGCATGCGACCGGCGGTGCCGCACCGCTGCTCGGTTCCGCGCTGGCGGCCAGCCCGCCCATGGCTGCCTTCCTCACCGGCCTCGCGGGCACCGCCTGCGAATTGGACGAGGGCAATTACCCCGCCGGCGGCCATCCGGCGATCCATGCCATCGCCCCCGCCCTGGCCGAGGCCGCCGCGACCGACCCGAGCGGGGAAGCGCTGCTCGGCGCCGTCATCGCCGGCTATGAGGCGGGCTCCCGCGTCGGCCATGCCATGGCGCTGCGCCCGGCGGCGCATCCGCATGGCACCTGGGGCGTCATCGGTGCCGCCGCCGCCGTCGCCAGCCTGCGCGGCTACGATCCGGGACGCACATTGGCCGCATTGGAAGTCGCCGCCAGCCTCGGCCTCGCCACCAGCGCCACTGCCTCGCTGCGCGGCGGCTCGGTCCGCAATGCCTATGCCGGGGCGGCGGCGCAGAACGGGCTGCTGGCGGTGGATCTGGCGGAGGCGGGGATCACCGGGGAGCCGGAGGGCGTCGCCGTGGTCTTCGGCCAAGTTATTGGCAGTGGCTTCGACGCGGCCCGCTATGCCGGCGCTTCCGGCCGTTGGTTCATTCTGGAAAGCTTCCTGAAGCAGGCCAGTTGCTGCCGGGAAACCCAGGGCGCGCTGGAGGCCATCGAACTGCTGCTGGCGGAAGCGCCGATCGACCCGGCCGCCGTCGAGGCCATTGAGGTCGCCACCTTCGCCTCTGCCGCCACCTTGGCGGAGCGGGCGCCGGTGGCGCCCATCGCCGGCCGCTTCTCCATCCCCTTCACCGTCGCCACCCGCATCCTGCGCGGCCATGCCTGGATCGAGGCCTTCGCCCCCGCGGCCATCGCCGACCCCGCGACGCGGGCACTG
>JAQGIA010000620.1 GCA_028291445.1 Belnapia sp. | reverse complement strand
ACCATAACCGCCAGGTCGCTAAGGAGACGGAAATGGTCTTCGCCTATGCGGTTGGGTCACGCCGGGGATCATACGTGATGTCGCTGGAGCTGAAGGAGCTGTTCGACCGTGGAGCGTGAAGTCGCGCGGGTAGCCGCGGCCTGCGACCTGCGGGCGTTCCGCTACATTCCTTTCGCGGGCGTCGAGTTCGACCCGATTCCCATCATCGCGGTGCCGGAGGAAGCCCCGGCGCCCGCCGCCATCGCCGTAAGCGCGGTAGCCCCGGTGCCGGAGAGCCCGGTGCTGGACACTCCCATGCCGGCCAGCCCCGTGCCGGCGGTCCCGGCCCTCGCCATCATGCCGCCGCCGGAGCCCGCCGCCATCCCGATCCCCATCGTGCAGAATGCACCCTCCACCGTCCCGTACCCGGCAGCCGCCCCGCCGCGCCAACCCGCCTGGGCGGCCGGCGCCGAGGAATTCCCGGCGCAGGAGCCATGGCGAGGCCAACCGCCGGGCCAACGGCGCTACCGCATGCTGAACGAGCTGGCGCTCGACCTACCCGCCGTGCCGCCGCCCGGCCTGCGGCCCGCGCCCCGGCAGGGCCCGCGCTCGGCGATGGCCGCACTGCGGGGTGGTACTGCCGCCGCCACGCCGCCCGCCGTACCACCCTCCACACCGCTCTCCACGCCGGCGCGCGCCATGCCGCGCCGTGCCTGGCCGCGCTAGGGACAGCTCGGCGCATGCCACTGATCGCCTTCGTCTCCCCCAAGGGTGGGGTCGGCAAGACCACGCTCACCGCCCATGTCGCGGCGCTGCTGGCCCAGCGCGGCTATCGCGTCCTCGCCCTCGACCTCGACCCGCAGAACGCCCTGCGGCTGCAATTCGGCATGCCGATCCAGGATGAGGCCGGCTTCCTCTGCGGCATCACCCGCCGGCTGCCCTGGCGCCCTGCCGTGGCCGATACCGCCGCCGGGGTCCGCCTGCTGCCGCATGGCACCGTGGACCCGCTGACCGTGCTGGAAAATGCCCAGGCGCTGCACCAGGACCCCGAGCTGCTGGCCGGCCCGGTGCGGGAGATGCTGGCCGATCCGGAGTTGCTGGTCATCGTCGACAGCCCGCCGGGCCCGACGCCCGCGATGAGCGCCATCCTGCCCCTCGTCGACCTCATGGTCGTGGTGCTGCTGGCCGATGCCGCCAGCGCGGCGCAGATCCCCGCCATCGTCAGCAACCGCTGGCTCGGCCGCGGCCGGCTGGCGAGCCGGGCCGGGGAACGCGCCGTGGTCGTGCTGAACCAGATGGACCTGGACGCGCCGCTGGCCATTGCGGTCCTCGACGGCGCCTCCGAGGCCCTCGGCCCGCGGCTGATCGGCGCGGTCTGCCGCGACGAGGCGGTGGCCGAGGCGCTGGCCGACAAGCGCCTGCTGCTGGACCCCGAGGACGGTCCCGCCGCCGAGGATCTCAACGCGGTGGCCGAGGCGGTCGCCGTCCGGCTTCGCCTGCCACCCCCCGGCGGCACCCGGGGACGGCGCCGCGGCGGCTTCTCCGCCCTTACCGAATGGGGTTTCCGATGAGCGGCGCCGGCACCATGGTTTTCCCCGCGCCGCCGCGGCCGCGCGACCGGCTGCTGCGCGGCGCGCTGATCGGCTGCGGGCTGCTCGGCTGCCTGGTCTTCATCACCCTGCCGATGGATGCCGAGCAGCAGGCGCTGCTGACCATCGGCGGCATCATCGCCTTCCTCGGCCTCAATCGGATGAAGTCGCGCCGCATCGGGCTGGTGCTGGTGGTCATGTCGATCGCCATCAGCAGCCGCTACCTCTACTGGCGGGCGACCGAGACGCTGGAATTCGAGACGCTGCCGCAGATCATCCTCGGTGGCCTGCTGTTCATGGCGGAGCTTTACGCCGGGCTGCTGATGGCGCTGTCCTACCTGCAGACGTCGTGGCCGCTGGACCGCAAGCCGGTCCCCTTGCCGGCGGATACCGCGCTGTGGCCGACCGTCGACGTCTACGTGCCATCCTACAATGAATCGCTCGACCTGGTGCGGCCGACCGTGCTGGCGGCGATGAACATGGACTGGCCGCGCGACAAGCTGAACGTCTATATCCTGGACGACGGCCGGCGCCCCGAGTTTCGGCAATTCGCCGAGGATGCCGGCTGCGGCTACGTCGTCCGCCCGGACAACAAGGGTGCCAAGGCCGGCAACATCAACCATGCCCTGCGCCATACCAAGGGCGAGCTGATCGCCATCTTCGATTGCGACCACGCGCCGACCCGCGCCTTCCTGCAGATGACCGTCGGCTGGCTGCTGCGCGATGCGCGCATCGCCATGGTGCAGACGCCGCACTACTTCTATTCGCCCGACCCCTTCGAGCGGAACCTCGCCCGCAAGCGTCCCGTCCCGAACGAGGGGCTGCTGTTCTACGGCGCCATCCAGCCGGGCAACGACCTGTGGAACGCCGCCTTCTTCTGCGGCTCCTGTGCGGTCATCCGCCGCACCGCGCTCGAGGAAGTCGGCGGCGTGCCGCATATCACCGTCACCGAGGATTGCCACTGCTCGCTGCTGATGCAGAAGCGCGGCTGGCACACCGCCTATATCCGGCTGCCGCTGGCCGCCGGGCTGGCGACCGAGCGGCTCTCGCTGCATATCGGCCAGCGATTGCGCTGGGCCCGCGGCATGATGCAGATCATGCGGCTGGAGAAGACCATCGTCGCCGAGGGCCTCGGGAATTGGCAGCGGCTCTGCTACTTCATGGGCGGCTTCGGCTTTCTATTCGCCATTCCGCGGCTGATCTTCCTGACCTCGCCGCTGGCCTTCCTGTTCTTCGGCGAAAGCGTCATCGCCGCCAGCCCGCTCGGCATCATCGCCTATGCCGGCTCGCACATGTTCCATGCGGTGGCGACCACCGCCCGGCTGAACGGCCAGCACCGGCATTCCTTCTGGTCCGAGATCTACGAGGCCTCGCTCGCCTGGCCGCTGATCCCGGTCACCTTCAAGACGCTGTGGGACCCGACCAAGGGCAAGTTCAACGTGACGGACAAGGGCGGCATGGTCGAGGAGGGCTACCTCGACCTGCCGATGGTGCTGCCGATGATCATCCTGACCGGGCTGCTGCTGATCGGCTTCAGCATAGGAATCATCGGCATCATCACCACCGACAGCAGCACGCTGGAGTATCGCGCCTATCTGCTGAACACCATCTGGGCCGGGCTCTGCCTGGTGCCCGCCTCCGCCGCGGTGGCGGTGGGGCGCGAACGGGAGCAGATGCGCGTCCGCGCCCGCACCGATGCGGTGGTGCCGGCGACGCTGACGCTCGCCAGCGGCGAGACCATCAGCGCGAATACCTCGAACCTGTCGCTCTCGGGCGCCCGCATCACCCTGGCCCGGCCGCTCGGCGCCGCCGATGGCGACCGTGCGATGGTTGCCTTCGACACCTGCGGCGAGGTGATCGAGGTTCAGGCCGAAGTGCTGCGCTGGGTCGACGACGAGGTGTTCCTGCGCTTCATCGTCGATAACCTCGCGCAGGAAGCCGCCGTCGCCCGTGTCTTCTTCGGCCGGCCGGATGCCTGGCTGCACTGGGACGACTGGCCGGTGGACCGGCCGCTGCGCTCGCTGCTGAACGTGGTGCTGGCCACCGCCGATGCGGTGTTCCGCAAGTACCGCATCGC
>JAQGIA010000614.1 GCA_028291445.1 Belnapia sp. | reverse complement strand
GCCTATTGGTCGATCTGCAATCAATTGGCTCTGATGATCCGGCCGTAGGATTAGGTCTGCTGCCGAAGAATTTAGCGGAATGCGCTAGCTCCATCGGAGCTGACCTCGCCGCCCAGTTCGCCGATGCGCGCCTTGACCACGGGATCGGCCAGCACCGCCTGGATCTCCCGTTCCAGCCGGGCGACCAGGGCCGGCGGCGTACCGCCCTGCACCAGCAGCCCCTGCCAGGTGCCGGCATCGGGTTCCGGCCAGCCCAGCTCGGCGAAGGTCGGCAGGCTGGGCACGGCGGGCAGTCGGTGCTGGCCGGAAACCGCGATGCCGCGGATCTGGCCGTTCACCACATAGGCCTGCGACTGGGTCGCGCCCTGCATGGTCATGCCGGCCTCGCCCGAAACCAGCGCCAACAGCGCCGGCGCGCCGCCCCGGTAGGGCACCGCGGTCACCTCCGTGCCCCAGGCAGTGGCGAGCGAGAGGGAAACCAGATGGGTCAGCGTGCCGGTGCCGGCATTCGCCGCGTTGAGCTTGCCCGGATTGGCCTTGGCATAGGCCACCAGCCCGGCGGCGTCCTGCACCGGCAGCGCATTGCTGACCGCGAGGATATAGGGCGCGTAGAGCAGCATGCCGACCGGCGCCAGGTCGCGTTCCGTGTCGAAGGGCAGGCGCGGGAACAGCGCCGGATTGGTCGCCAGCACGGAGATGTCGAGCAGCAGCATGGTGTGGCCGTCCGGCCGGCTCTTCGCCACGAAATCGGCGCCGATATTGCCGCCCGCCCCGGTGCGGTTCTCGACCACCACCGACTGGCCGAGCGCGCGGGACAGCGGCGTGGCGATCAGCCGGGCGAGGATGTCGCTGGTGCCGCCGGGCGCATTGGGGACGATCAGCCGGATGGTCTGGGTGAACTCCTGCGCCCGCAGGACGGCCGGGCTGGCGAGCAGCGCGGCCCCGGCGGCGATGGCGGCCTTCAGCGTATCCCGGCGGTGCATGGCGTAGTCTCCCGATATTGGTCAGGTCCGCGTCCGGCCTGCCGCTTGGCCCGGACGCGCATCCGGGCAGTGATCATTGGCTGGCGCGGGTCAGCGCCCCTTGGGGCCTGGCGCGGGTCAACGCCCCTTGGCGGCCCGCCAGGCGGCGAATTCGGCCAGGTTGGCCTCGTCGGTCGGCGGATAGAGGCCGCGGATCGAGCGGCCCTCATGCACCTTCTCGGTGACGAAATCCTCGAAGGCGGTCATTTCCGTCGCCTCGGCAGCGATGTCATCGGCCAGATGCGCGGGGATGACGATGACCCCGTCGCCATCGCCGACGATGACGTCGCCCGGGAAGACCGGCGCGTCGCCGCAGCCGATCGGGACATTGATCTCGATGGCATGATGCAGGGTGAGGTTGGTCGGCGCCGAGGGGCGGTGATGATAGGCCGGGATGCCGAGCGCCGCAATCTCGGCGCTGTCGCGGAAGCCGCCGTCGGTCACCACGCCGGCCACGCCGCGCATCATCAGCCGGCCGACCAGGATGGCGCCGGCCGAGGCGGCGCGGGCATCCTTGCGGCTGTCCATCACCAGCACCGCGCCGGGCGGGCATTCCTCCACCGCCTTGCGCTGCGGATGCGACGGGTCGCGGAAGACCTGGAGCGTATTGAGGTCCTCCCGCGCCGGCATGTAGCGGAGGGTATAGGCCTCGCCGACCATGCTTTCCCTGGGCGCATGCAGCGGCCGCACGTCCTGGATCGACTGGATGCGGAAGCCGCGCTTGAAGAGCGCGGTCGCCAGGGTGGCGGTGCTGACGGCCTTAAGCCGCGCGCGGGTCTCGGCGCTCAATGCCATGGGGGCTCTCCGGCCTTGGTCAGGTTGCGGCTTCGGCGGCGAGATGGTCGCGGCCGCGCGGGTATTGGACCACCACCACTTCCAGTCCCTCAGCGCCGGCGGTGGCGACGAAGGGCGGCTCCTCCGGCCCGACGAAGGCGCAGGAGAGCGGCGGCAGCGGGGCGCCATCGGGGCCTTGCAGGCTGCCGGCCGTCACCACCCAGAACTGCCCGTCGCCCGAGGCCGGGTCGGGGCCGGTCGCTGTCGCGCCGGGCGGCAGCCGGTGGCGCCAGGCGCCCATGCCATCCGGCGCCGTGGGAAGCAGCGGCTCGGCCGTGGCGGCTTCCGGCGGCGTGGCGGCGATTGGCGTGGGATCGCTGAAGGCGTCGCGGAAGCGCCGGCGCACCCCGCGCAGCTCGGGCCGCGCGGCCGGCAGGTAGCGGGCGCCACGGTCGTAGCCGTTGCGGAGGGTCAGGTAGTGCAGCCCCTCCGGCCCGGCGGCGATCGGGCCATAGGCGCTGAAGGCATTGCTGTAATGGACCGCCACCGGGGCGATCGGATGGCTGCCCAGGTGGCCGGTGCCGGCGACCACGACCTGGAACTGGTTGGCCTCGTGGAAATGCGTGGCGACGACCGAGCCGGGCGGCTGCTCCACCAGGAAGGCCATGGGATAAACCGCCTCGGGGCCGGGCGGCGGCGGCGCATCGGGAGCGGTCGCGTAGCGGTTGGCACCGATCAGCGTGGTCAGATGCGCATCGACGCCGTTCGAGACGATCGGCCGGCGGGTGGCGCGGGCCAGGTCGCTGGATGCAAGGACTGCCATGGTCGCTTCTCCTCAGGCCGCCTGTCGCCGCGCCTGGTCCGGTGCCAGCAGGCGTTCCAGCCCGGCCATGAAACCCTCCGGCGTCACGTCGCCGCCGTACCGGGCGAGGCAATCGGCGACCTTCGCCGCCAGCTCGGCCCGGGTCGCCGGGCGGGCCGGGGAGCCGGGGATCGGCCCGGCCTCGCCCCGGGCGATCACCCGGCCACCCTGCGCGACCGTGAGCTGCGCGGCGCCATGCTCCAGGCCGGAGACGCCATCCGCGCCGACCGGCGCCTCGATGACCGTCACCCGCGCCATGCGCGCCGCCGCTTCCGGCCGGGCCACCGCGGCATCCTCGAAATCGGCCAACCCGAGGCTGCCCTGCCAGAGCGCCACGGCCACGGTGTATTCGGCGGAAAATTTCGCCTCCAGCCCGGTGCGGGGCAGCGCGTCGCGCAGCGGCTGCATGCCACCGGCGGGGACGTGCAGCGTGACCGCCGCATCGGCCGGCGTGGCCCCGCCGTGCTGGCTGCCATGTTGGCCGCCGTGCTGGGCCCGGGCCGCCAGCGCCGCGGCGATCAGCCGATGGGTGGCGTAGCAGCAAGGATACAGTTTGCGGGCGATGCTGCCGGGGCGGGCATCGAGCGCCACCGTGGCGCCTCGCGCCGAGGCCTCGGCATCGCCGCCATAGAGGTCGAGGAAGCCGCCGGGGCCGAAGATATCCGTATCGGCGGTCAGCCCGGCCTGGGCCAGGGTCGCCGCGCGCACCGCGGCGGCGGCGGCGAAGCCCGCCTGGGCCGGCTTCGCCATGCTGCCGAAATTGCGTTGCAGCCCGCCGGACTGCGCCGCCGCCAGGGCCAGCGCCTGCCGGGTGGCGGTGCGGTCCAGCCCCAGCAGATGCGCCAGCGCCGCCGCCCCGGCCAACGGCCCGATGGTCGAGGTGGCGTGCCAGCCGCGACGGTAATGCGCATAGCCCATCGCCTGGCCCAGCGCGGCATTCACCGCGATGCCGATGGCGAAGGCCGGGGCCAGCCGCGCTGCAGGCAGGCCGCCCGCCGCCTGCATCGCCAGCAGCGCCGGCACCAGCACGACGGAAGGATGCGAGGTGCTGGCCAGGTGCACGTCGTCGTAATCCAGCGCATGGCCGGCGGTGGCGGTAATCAGCGCGGCATGCTCGGCGGTGGGGGCGGTGGTGCCGTCCAGCAGCGGGACCACGCCGCCGTGCCAGGCCGCCGCGGTCGCCCGGGCGACCGGCTCGTGCCAGCCGGCATGGACGCAAGCCAGGGAATCGGCGAAGGCGAGCAGCACGTCCTGGCGGTCAGCGGCGGACAGGACAGGCGGTTGGGCGACAAGGTCGCAGATGCGCTCGGTCAGGCCGCTGGCCATTGGCTGTTATTCTCCCGGATCGCCGGGACTATGTGCGGGGCTTATCCGGGGCGCAAGCAAGCGGAGATCCACGCCTGGGGGCCAGCCATGCCGGCGGCGCGGTTGCCATCGGGCCAGGGCCGCCAAATATGCCGGCGGCAATGTCGATCCTCAAATACGGGCTGCTGCTGTTCGCCCTGTTCTTCCTCATGCCGTTGGGCATTTCCGCCATCCTGTACCGGGCCGAGGGCAGCGGCACCGGCTGGCGCACCGCCGACCGTTCCAGCACCGGGCTGCTGCCCCCGGCGACGCAACATCGGGATGCGGTGGTGCGGGTCTTCGCGGCGCAGACGGTACGCTGGCGCGGCGTCTTCGCGGTGCATTGCTGGATTGTCTTCAAGCCGGAAGGCGCCGCGCACTACACCCGCTACGACTATACCGCCTGGGGCGAGCCGATCCGGCTGAACGGCTTCGAGCCGGATGGCCGCTGGTTCGGCCGGGTGCCCGAAGTGGTCTTCGCCGCCGATGGTGCGGCGGCCGCGGCGCTGATTCCGCGGATGCAGGCGGCCATCGCCGCCTATGCCTGGCGCAACGAGGGGGATTACCGGCCATGGCCGGGGCCGAATTCCAATACCTTCGTCGCCGCCGTGCTGGATGCGGCGCCGGGCATCCGGGTCGCGCTGCCGCCGACCGCGATCGGCAAGGACTTTCCCTATGACGGGCGCTGGCTGCGGCCGACGCCCTCCGGCACCGGCTTCCGGGTGACGCTCGGCGGCTATGCCGGGCTGACCCTGGGTTGGGTCGAGGGGATCGAGGTCAATATCCTCGGCGCGGTCGCCGGGCTCGACCTGCGGCGGCCGGCGCTGAAGCTGCCCGGCCTCGGCCGGCTCGGGATGCGCGGGCCGGATGGGCCGGCCACGCCGCTGGCGGCGGTGGCGCCGGGCTGATCATCAGGCAGCGCCGTTCTGCTTAATACTACAGTTGAGTTTCAAGGGTGGCTTCGCGCAGGCGTCGTTGCCAGTGACAGGCTTTCGCTACAGCCTGATGGACCCGGCGCCAAAGCG
>JAQGIA010000528.1 GCA_028291445.1 Belnapia sp. | reverse complement strand
TTGCTGCTCTGCTCGATCGCCGCAGTGGTGCTGGTCGGCACGCTCTACCCGATGTTCGCCGACCTGATGCTCAAGGAAAAATATTCGGTCGGCCCGCCTTTCTTCAATACCGCCATCCTGCCGCTGGCGGCGCCGCTGATCGGCGCCATGGGCTTCGGCCCGATGCTGGCCTGGAAGCGCGCCCGGCTGTTCCCGGCGCTGCAACGGCTGTGGTGGGCGGCGCTGGCCGGGCTCGGGGCGCTGGCGCTCTGCCTGATGCTGGAAGGCCAGCGGGTGGGGCCGGCGCTCGGCTTCGGCGCGGCGGCCTGGATCATCGCCGCCGCCCTGGCGGATATCGCCGACCGCATTGCGCTGTTCAGCAGGCCGCGCGCGGCCTGGGGCCGGGCGATGGGCCTGCCGCGGGCAGCCTGGGGCGGCGCGGTCGCCCACGCGGGCATGGGGGTCATGATCCTCGGCCTCGCCGGCATGGGCCTCGCCGTGGACAAGCTGCAATTGGTCAAGCCGGGCGAGAGCACCCAACTGGCCGGGCTGGATTACAAGCTGGTCGGCGTCACGGATGCGACGGGCCCGAATTTCACCGCCCGCCGCGCCACCGTGGAGGTCCACGACGGTATCCGGCTGGTGACGGTCCTCGCACCCGAGAAGCGCAGCTTCCCGGTAGGGCGGATGACCACCACCGAGGCCGCCATCCACACCACCTGGCTGAAGGATCTCTATATCGTGCTGGGCGATGAGCGGGAGGGCGGCGCGGTGCTGCGCATCCACAACAACCCGCTGGCGCCCTGGATCTGGCTCGGCGCGGCGATCATGGCGCTGGGCGGCGGTGTTTCCCTCAGTGACCGGCGGATGCGGGTCTCGGCGCCGGCGGCCAAGCGGGTGAAGGGCGATCCTCAGGGACGGGCGCGCGCATGAGCGACGACAAGCGTGGGTCTGCGGCCAATCCCTGGCGCCGCCGCAGCCTGCTGCTGGCCCCCGTCGCCGTGGCCGGGGTCGCCGGCGCCGGCTTCTACGCCATGCTGCGTGGCATGGGTACCGGCGACTACGACCCGCGCGGCGTGCCCTCGGCGCTGCTCGGCAAGCCGGCGCCCGAATTCACCCTGCCGCCGCTGGAAGGGGCCGAGCGGCCCGGGGTGACCGGGGCCGACCTGCGCGGCACCCGCCCGGTGCTGCTGAACTTCTTCGCCAGCTGGTGCGTGCCTTGCGTGATCGAGCATCCGCAACTGATGACGCTGATGCGGGATGGCGTCGCCGTGCTCGGCATCGCCTACAAGGACAAGCCGGAGGACAGCCTCGGTTTCCTCCGCCGGCATGGCAATCCTTTCGCCCGGCTCGGCGTCGACCAGCCCGGCCGGGTGGCCATCGACTACGGCCTTTATGGCGTGCCTGAGACCTATCTGATCGACCCGGGCGGGATTATCCGCTGGCGCTGGGCCGGGCCGGTGACGCCGGAAATCCTGACGCAGCAGATCGTCCCGCTGCTGCGGCGCACCGCATGACGCGCTGGCTGTCGCTGGCCGTGCTGGCCTGCGCCCTTGCCTCCGGCCCCGCCTGGGCGGTGAACGACCCGGCGGACCAGCTGCCGGATGCGGCGCAGGAGGAACGCGCCCGGGCCATCGGCCGCGAGCTGCGCTGCATGGTCTGCCAGAACCAGTCGATCGAGGACAGCGACGCGGACCTCGCCCGCGATCTGCGGCGGATCGTCCGCGAGCAGGTCGCCGCCGGCAAGACCGACGCGGCGGTGACCGATTTCGTCCATACCCGCTACGGCGACTTCGTCCTGCTACGGCCACCCTTCAAGCTGGAAACGGCGCTGCTCTGGGGCACGCCGGTGCTGGCGCTGGCGGGTGGGATGCTGCTGATCCGCGGCATGCGTCGCCGCCGGGTGGCCGAAGCCCCGGCTGAATTATCGCCCGACGAAAGCGCCAGATTGGCCAGGCTGGCAGGTGGCCGGGACCCATGAACTGGTTTCCCTTCTGGCCGCTGCTCGGCCTGGTGGCCGCGGCGGCGCTGCTGCCGCTCGTCGCCGTCCTGCTGCGCCCACCGATCGCGCGTGGCCGGCGCGAGGCCGATCTGGCGCTCTACCGGTCGCAGATGGCGGAGCTTGACCGGGAGCGTGCGGCCGGGCGGCTGGATGAGCCGGCGCACCGGGCGGCCACGCTCGAAGTGCAACGGCGGCTGGTGACCGCGCCGGAGGATGTCGGCGCACGCACCGCCCCCGGCGGGCGCTGGATGGTGGGCGGGCTGGTGCTGGCGGTGCCGGGCCTGGCGTTGGGCCTCTATCTCTGGACCGGGCAGCCGACGATGCCCTCCGTCCCGCATGCCATGCGGCTGGAAGCAGCCAAGGGCGAAGAAGACATGCTGGCTGAGCTACGAACTCGCCTCGCAACAGAAGATCCATCCAGTGAACGAGCCCAGCAAGGTTACATATTACTAGGTAATTTTGAGCGCAGCCGTGGCTCATTGGCGGCGGCGGCCACCGCCTATCGCCGCGCCCTGGCCAGCCGCTTCGATGCGGAGCTGACCGGGCAGCTCGCCCAGGTGTTGCTGCAGGATGGCAAGGCCGATGAGGCGGTCCGGTTGCTGGCCGAGGCCCTGCCGCGGGCGCCGCAGAGCATCGGCCTGCGCTTCCTCAGCGGCCAGGCGGAGGCCCAGGCCGGACGGCCGGAGAATGCCCGGCGGCTATGGCAGGCGCTGATCGCCGAAGCCCCGGCCGAGGCGCCCTGGCGCGCCATGGTCGAACGCCGGATGGGGGAGCTGCCGTAGCTTGCGCAAGCTGCTGCTGGATGCGGTGGACCGGATTTCGGTGGGCTGGATGCGGCATGCGCCGGGACCGCTGGCGCATGGCTATGCCGGGCTGATGGCGCGCTGGGTGGCGCCTCGGCTCTATCCACGCGGCGACCGTTATGCGCGGCAAAACCTGCCGCTGCTGCGGCCCGACCTGCCGGTGGAGCCGGCGATGCGGGCGATGTGGGACAACCTGACCCGCAGCTTCCTGGAAGTGCCGCGTGCCCGCCAGATGTACGATGAGGGCCGGGTCGAGACGCTGGGCGCCGAGCATCTGGCGACGAGGCCGTTGATGGTGAACGCCATCCACCTCGGCAATTGGGAGATGGTGGGGCTGGCCATGGTCCGCCACAGCGCGCCGCCGACCGCGATCTACCAACCGCCGGCCAGCAGCTACCGGCACGATATCATCGTCCGTGAACGGATCGCCGGCGGCGGGCGGCTGCTGCCGGTGGGACGGGATGCGGCGCGGCCGGCCATGGGGGTGCTGAAATCCGGTCAGGTGCTGCTGTTCTCGCTGGACGAGCACCAGCACGGCAGGGTCGCGGCGCCGAGCCTGGGACGGGGGCCGCGCCAAGGCGGCAATATCCAGCTCTCGGCCCGGCTGGCGCGGCTGTCGGGCGCGCCGGTCGTCATCGCCCATTGCATCCGGCTGCCGCCGCGCGACGGGCCGCGCTTCCGGGTGACCTTCGCCCCGCCGCTGCACCTGCCCCGTACCGCCGACCGGGTGGCGGATATCGCGGCCGGCACCGCCATGCTGGATGCGGCGATCGAGCCGATCATCCTGCAACACCTACCGCAATGGCTGATGCTGCATGAGTGGCGGCCGGAGGGGTGACGCCATTCTGGGCGGCGGAGGCGGTCTGGCAGGCAGTGCCGCATCTGGCCGCCTTCTTTCCCGAAGCGCCGCCGCTACGCGGGCCGCGCCCGCCGGGAGCGCTGGAGTTACGGGTGGAGGAAGGCCCCTGGCAGGCACCGGAATTCGCCGGGCGGCGGCGGGCGGTCGGATTGGTAGTGCCAGGAGCAGGAGTGGGGCCGGTACCCGGGCCGGCGGCCATCGCTGCGGCCGCGGCGCTGCTGCACGACTGGCCCGACTCCGTGGACCCCGCGCTGCTGGCGGCAACCCGCTGGGCTGACCCGATGCTGGGCAGGCCGCTGGCACCGGCGGAGGGCCTGGCCCTGCTCGCCGACTGGCGGCGGCAGGCAGCCGAAAACCGTCGGATCGCCGCCTTCCTCGGCATGGCCGGCTGGAAGCAGGCAGCCATCGCCGCCGGCTTCGCGCATGCGGGGCCGCCGGCACCCTTCGCCCGCAGCGAGGCCGTGGCACTGGCACTGGCCCGGGCCGCCCGGGCGCGCGGCGAGCCGGGGGCCATCGCCGTCTGGGCGACGCGGGCGGCGCCGGGCCTGGCCGGACGCTGCGCTGCCGAGGGCATCCCGCTGCTCTGGGTGGAGGACGGCTTCCTGCGCTCGGTCGGGCTGGGGGTGGATTTCGTGCCCTCGGCCTCACTGGCGGTGGATGCGCTGGGGCCGCATTACGACCCGGCGCGGCCCTCGACCTTGGAGCGGATCCTGGCGGAGGAGGAGTTCTCCCCTGCCCTGCTGGCGCGGGCGGCGGTGCTGCGCCAGGCGATCGTGGCGCGGGGGCTGACCAAGTACAATCTCGGCCGGCAGGTGGTGACGCTGCCGGCGACACCGGGACGGCGGCGCATCCTGGTGGCGGGACAAGTGGAGGATGATGCCTCCATCACGCTCGGCGCCGGGCAGGTGCGGACCAACCTGGCGCTGCTGGCGGCGGTGCGGCGGGACGAGCCGGATGCCTTCCTGGTGTTCCGGCCGCATCCGGATGTGGAGACCGGCTATCGCCGCGGCTACGTGCCGCGCCGCGCCGCGCTGCGCTTCGCCGATGCGGTGGTGGCGGGGGGCGATATCGGCGGGTTGTTCGGCCAGGTGGAAGCAGTGCACGGCATCACCAGCCTCGCGGGGTTCGAGGCGCTGCTGCGCGGGCTGGAGGTCACCACCTGGGGCCGGCCCTTCTATGCCGGCTGGGGCCTGACCATCGACCGCGAGCCGCCGCCGCGGCGTGGCCGGCGGCTTACGCTGGATGCGCTGGTGGCCGGGGCGCTGATCCGGTACCCGCGCTATCTGGACCCGGTGAGCCTGCTACCCTGCGGGCCGGAAGTGCTGCTGGAGCGGCTGTCCGATCCCACCGCCTGGCCCAGGCCCTCGGCGCTACGCCGGGCTTGGCTGGGGTATTGGCGGTACAACGGCTGGTGGCTGAAGCAGTGCCGCCGCTTCAGGCTGTGGCAGCGCTGAACGGCGTCAGTCGATGGCGATGCGGGCATCCCGGGCGATGGCCTGCCAACGGGTGGCGCTGGCCTTCACCCAGGGACCGACTTCGGCACGGGGGATATGCAGCGTGTCGACGAAGGCGGTCTTCAGCCGTTCCTCGGTCTGCGTGGTGCGGGTCCGCTCCAGTGCCTCGGACAGCGCCAGGGCGATTTCGGGCGGCGTCCTGGTCGGGACGAACAGGCCGAACCAGATCCCGAGATCATAGTCCGGCATCCCGGATTCCTTCAGCGTCGGCACCGTGGGCAGGGCCGAGGCGCGGCGGCCGGTGGTGACCGCCAACGGCCGGATGGCGCCGGACTGGGCATGGGCGGTGGAGGTCGCGGTGGTGTCGAAGCCGAAGTCCACCTCCTGCGCCAGCATGGCGGCGACCAGCGGCGAGGAGCCGCGATAGGGCACATGCGTCGCATCGATCCCGGCGGTCTTCAGGAAGACCACAGCCGAGAGATGCGAGGAGCTGCCATTGCCGACCGAGCCATAGATCAGCGGGCGGGACTTCGCCTCTGCGATGAACTCGGTGACCGAGGTGACGCGCATGCGCGACGGCACGGCGGAGAGGACATTGGCGACCTCCCCGATGGTGCCGAGGCAGGTGAAGTCGCGCACCGCATCGACGCCGCTATTGGCGTAGAGGATGGGATTAACCCCGAACATCGCCGTGGTGCCGAACAGGATCGTATGGCCATCGGGCTCGGCCTGGCTCGCCGCCTGGGTGCCGATATTGCCGCCGGCGCCGGCCCGGTTCTCGACGATCACCGGCTGGCCGAGGATGCGCGAGAGCGGGTCGGCCACGATGCGCCCGACGATGTCGTTCACCCCGCCCGGCGGATAGGTGACGATCAGCCGGATCGGCCGGCTGGGTGTCCAACCGGCGGGCTGGGCCCGAACCGTGGGGGTGGCGAGCAGCGCGCCGAGGCTGGCAAGCGTGGTGCGGCGGGGGAGCATGGAGGTCCTCGGCAGTTGCGGCAGGGGATGGGGGTTCAGCTGCGACGCAGGCGGCCGCGGCGGGCAGGGCCAGCGGTTTGCCAATTCGGCAGCGGCCCACCGGCGCGGCGGCGGGCCATGCGGGCCAGGCGCGCGATGCGGTCGGCGGCGAATCGGGCTGGGGTGGCGTCCGGGACAGGATCCGGTGCGGCGTCCGGGGGCGAGCATGGACCCAAGTCTGGAGCGGCCAGGTCCGCCGCCGGTGCAACCGCGAGCAGGTGCTCAGGCTCGAGTTCGGGTTCGATCAGCGGCTCGGGCGCGGCGACCATCTTGCGGGGCCTGCCGCGCTTGCGGCGCGGGGCGGCTTCGGCTTCGGCTTCGGCTTCGGGCAAAGCTTCAGGCGGCTGCGGCGCGGCGGCGACCGGCAAGGTGGGAGGCTCGGGCGGCGGCGGGGCGGGTTCCACGGCCTGCGGCGCCCTATCCTGCGGCGCAAGGTCCTGCGGTGCCGGCTCGATGGCAGGCGGTTCGGCCGGTGGCCGGGCCTCCGGCTCGGGCAACACCCCGGCGATCAACACCCGCAGCGTGCCGGCGGTTTCGTAATAGGAGCCGTCCCGGCTCAGCAGGAATGGCTTGCCGTCCACCCGGAAGATGCGCTGCTGCATCGTCAGCCGCTGCACC
>JAQGIA010000498.1 GCA_028291445.1 Belnapia sp. | reverse complement strand
AACCTGCTCGGCAACGGGCCGCTGGAACGCGCCATGCAGTCGAACCTCGACCGGCTCGGCCCGCCGCCCTTCGACGATGCCGACCGCGCCAAGGCCGCCGAATTCCAGGCCACCCTGTCCGAGGAGGATATCACCGCCTCCTGGCGCCGCATCGGCCTGCCGGTGCGGCAGGGCGTCAGCCTCTGCGACGTGGTGGTGCCGCTGGAGGTGCGCGGCGCGCCGATGATGGGCTCGACCGATGTCGGCGACGTCTCCTGGGTCGTCCCGACCGTGCAGGCGCGCGGCGCCACCCATGCCATCGGCACGCCAGGCCATTCCTGGCAGCTCACCGCCCAGGGCATGCTGCCGGCGGCGCATAAGGGGATGGTGCATGTCGCCAAGGTGATGGCCGGCACGGCGGTGGATGCGCTGCGCGACCCGGCGATCATCGAATCCGCCAAGGCCGATCTCGCCGCCCGCACCGTCGGCAATCCCTATACCCCGGTGCTCTCGCCGGATGTGCAGCCGCCCTTCGACATGTCCAAGAGCGCCGCCTGATGCCGCGCCTCGATGAGACCGCCGCCGGCGTCTATGTCATCGCGCCGACGCCCTTCACCGAGGCCGGCGCGCTGGATGCCGCCAGCACCGACCGCATGGTCGATGCCTATCTGGCGGCGGGTGCCGCGGGCCTCACCATCCTCGGCATCATGGGCGAGGCGCCGAAGCTGGATGCGGCGGAGTCGCTCGGCTTCGTCCGCCAGGTATTGCGGCGGACGGCGGGCCGGGTACCGGTGGTGGTCGGCGTCTCCTCGCCCGGCTTCGCCAGCATGCGTGCCCTGGCCGGCGGCGCCATGGAGGCCGGTGCGGCCGGGGTGATGATCGCCCCGCCGGCGGGCCTGCGCGGCGATGATGCGGTGGTCGGCTACATGGCCCAGGCGGCGGCCGCTGTCGGCGATGCCCCCTATGTCGTGCAGGATTACCCGCAGGCGACCGGCGTCTTCATGTCGGTCGAGATGATCCGCCGCATGGCCGAGGACCCGCGGATGGTGATGCTGAAGGCCGAGGACAACCCCGGCCTCGACAAGCTCTCCGCGCTGCGCCGGCTGGCGGCGGCGGGGCGGATGCGCCGCCTCAGCATCCTCGGCGGCAATGGCGGGCTGTTCCTGGTCGAGGAATTGCAGCGTGGCGCCGATGGCATCATGACCGGCTATGCGGTGCCGGAGATGCTGGTGCGGGTCTGCGCCCTGGTCGCCGCCGGCGAGCACGCGGCAGCGCATGACCTGTTCGACCTGCATCTGCCATTGATCCGCTACGAGTTGCAGCCCGGCCTGGGCCTCGCGGTCCGCAAGCATGTGCTGGCGCGGCGCGGCATCATCGCCAGCGCCGCCCTGCGGTCACCGGGACCGGTATTGACCCCGGAAACCCGGGCGGAGGTCGATGCGCTGTTCGACCGGCTGGCGGCGCGGGATCCCGTCGTCAGTCGCTGAAGTCGGGTGGCGGGTCGTCGAGCCCTTCGGGTGGCATCGCCAAGGGATCCCGGACCAGAAGCCCGGGATCGTTCTCCGCCACCTTGTTGACCCGCGGGCTCACCGGCCAGGCCAGCACCTGCTCGGGCGGGCAGGGACGCAGCAGGGCCAGCCAATCCGCCGGCTCGCCTGGTTCCTCGCCCAGCCAGAGCGGCCAGGCCTCGTGCGGCAGGATCATCGGCATCCGGTGGTGCAGCGGCGCCAGCTTGGCATTGGCCTCCCCGGTGACGATGGTGCAGGTCCGCATCACCGTCCCATCCGGCGCCCGCCAGCCCTCCCACAGCCCTGCCAGGGCCATCGGCGCGCCGCCGGCGAGGCAGATGGCGAAGGGCTGCTTGGCCTTGCCCTCGCTGCGCCATTCGTAGAAGCCATCGGCGGTGACCAGGCAGCGGCGCTTGCGGAAGGCCTCGCGGAAGGACGGCTTCTCGGCGATGCCCTCCGACCGCGCATTGATCATCTTGCTGCCCACCGCGGGGTCGCTCGCCCAGCGCGGCACCAGCCCCCAGCGCAGCGGGTCGAGGTGGCGGGCCCCGGTTTCGGGATGCCGGCGTACCACCAGCGCATCCTGGGTCGGCGCCCGGTTCCAGCTCGGCGAGGTATTGGGCACCGGGTTGACCGTCTCGAAATACCGGGCGACCGAGGCCGGGCCGCGCTGCTGGAAATAGCGTCCGCACATGCGCCCATCCTAGCCCGGGCGCCTCGGGGCTGGCTAGAACGGCAGGATCGCATCCATGAGCTGCTGCCCATAGCGCGGCTGCTGCAGATCGGAGAGCGTACCGCGTCCGCCGTAGCTGATCCGCGCCTCGGCCAGCCGGTCATGCCGGATGGTGTTGTCGCTGGCCACATCCTCCGGCCGGATCACCCCCTGCACCGCCAGCTCGCGCAGCTCGGCGCTGACCCGCACTTCCTGCCTGCCGGAGACGACGAGGTTGCCGTTCGGCAGCACCTGGGTGACGGTCGCCGCCAGCCGCAGGTTCACCGTCTCGCCGCGCTTCACCGTGCCATTGCCATCCGAGGTCTGCGCGCCCGAGGCATCGAGCAGGCTGGCGGGGCTGGCGCCGCGTGGCAGCCAGCGGGTCTGCATGCCGAAGATCTGCGGCAGCCCGAAGCTGTCGTTCCCGGTGCGGGTCCGCTGGGTGCGGTTCTGCAACTGGGCATCATCCGAGATGCTGACCAGGATGGTCACCAGATCGCCCACCTGCGCCGCCCGCTGGTCACGCAGGAAGGTCCGGCTGCCCGGCCGCCACAGGCTATTGGCCGCGGCCGGGATTTCATGCGCGGCCGGCATCGGCATGGTCACCGGGCGCCAGGCCGGGTCGGCGGTGGGGTTCTGCACCGCCGAGGGCTCCGGCGGCCGGCCGATGCGGGATATCCGTTCCAACGATCCGCAACCGGCGAGCAACAGGAATGGCAGCAGAAGGAGCAGGCGCATGGGGGTCTCCCTCAACGGTTGATCGGCGTGGCGCCCATGGCGACGCGGACCCGTCCGGGGCCGAGCACCTGGCCTTCCACCACGGCGCGGCTGGACAGGTTCATCACCGGTACCAGCCCCCCCCGTGGCGCCGCATCCATGGCCCGCCCGGCCGCGGTCAGCGAGATGCCGGGCGCTTCCAGCAACAGGGTCACCAGCGCATTCTTCTCGACCACGATCGGCGGGCCGAGGTCGGCGAGGAAGAAGGCCGCCTCCGCCGCCAGCGGCCGGTGCACCTGGAGGCCGATCACCTGGTCGGGCCGCTCCGCCGTCCCGGGGCGGACCCGCTCGGCCCGGACCCGCAGGCTGCGCAGGTCGCGCGGCCCGACGACATCGCCCATCCCGAGCCGGCGGGTGGCGACCA
>JAQGIA010000471.1 GCA_028291445.1 Belnapia sp. | reverse complement strand
GCGCTCTCGAAGCGGCTCGGCGGGCCGCTCGGGCTGCTGCATTGCGATGCCCATGTGGATACCTGGGCGGATAATTTCGGCCAGGCCTTCGCCCATGGCTCGCCCTTCTTCCACGCCATCAACGAGGGCCTCATTGATCCCCGCAGGATGATCCAGGTCGGCATCCGCTCCCCGGTCGATCGCGCCACCTGGGACTGGACCCTCGCCCAGGGAGTGACGATCGTCACCGGGCAACGGGCGCAGGAGCTGGGGCCGGAGGCGCTGGCCGAGCGGGTGCGCCGGGTGCTGGGGGATGCGCCGGCCTATCTATCCTTCGACATCGACTGCCTGGACCCGGCCTTCGCCCCAGGGACCGGCACGCCGGAGATCGGCGGGCTCGCAAGCTGGCAGGCGCAGGGGCTGCTGCGGCGGCTGGCCGGGGTGGATTTCCGCGGGATGGACGTCGTCGAGGTCTCGCCCGCGCATGATGTGGCGGAGATCACCGCCCTGGCGGCGGCGACGCTGGCCTGGGAATATCTGGCCCTGCAGGCGCTGGACCGGTAACTTTCCTGCAATATGCGAAAACATCCGGCAGCCATGCCGGCAGATCGGCCGAGCTCCGGCAAAAAAACATGGCAATCTGGGACAAAAGCCACTATTTATCCTGTCGCGGTTGGCCTTGGCCCGCCGCTGGCGCTATCGCACGTGCCGCGAGCCCGGCCAGTCGCCGGGCACAGCAACGACGGGACGCGTCCTTTTCGTCCATGCCGGTCGCCCAAGGGAATCCGCGGGGGCTGCGGTCGTGAGGGATCTGCCTATGTTGCTTGATCGGTTTGCTGCGATGCGAGAACCCCAGCGCATCGCCTGACGGGACCCGCCCGTCCCCGCTTTCCCTGCCCAACCGCGGTGCCCTGAGGATTTCGCCATGACCCTGCTCCGCACCCGTGCGGCGGTCACCCCGCTGCGCTGTTCCTTCGACGCCGAGATCCTGCCCTCGGTCGATGCGCTCATCGCCGTCGAGCGGCCGGAGGAGCCGATGCATTGCCTGCGTCCGGCCGCCATCGCCGATGCCGCCGCCGGCTTCGTCGCGGGCTTCCCAGGCCAGACCCTTTATGCGGTGAAGTGCAACCCGGAGCCCGCCGTGCTGCGCGCAGTCTGGGATGGCGGGGTGCGGCATTTCGACTGCGCCTCGGCCGCCGAGGTGGCGCTGGTGCGCACCATGTTCCCTGAGGCAGGCATCCACTTCATGCATCCGGTCAAGGCGCGCGGGGCGATCCGCGCCGCCTGGGGCGAGCACGGGGTGCGCGACTTCGTGCTCGACAGCGCCGACGAACTTGCCAAGATCCTGGCTGAGACGGGGGTCGAGGCTGGCACCGGCGCGGCCGAGGGCCTCGGGTTGTTCATCCGCCTCGCCCTGCCCAAGGGCACCGCGATGCACGACCTGTCCGGCAAATTCGGTGCATCGCCGGAGGATGCGGCGGCATTGCTGCGCGCGGCCCGGCCGTCCGCCGGCCGGCTCGGCCTCTGCTTCCATGTCGGTTCGCAGATGCTGGACCCGCTGGCCTGGCGCCAGGCCCTGGCGCTGGCCGGGGAGGTCATCGCGGCCGCCGGCGTCGCCATCGAGGTGATCGACGTCGGCGGCGGCTTCCCGGTCGCCTATCCGGGCATCGAGCCACCGCCGCTTGGCGCCTTCTTCGCCGAGATCGAGGCAAGCTTCGAGGCGCTGGCGCTGCCGGGTGCGATCCTTTGGGCCGAACCGGGCCGGGCGCTGGTCGCCGCCGGCGGCTCGGTGGTGGTGCAGGTCCAGGCACGGCGGGGGCAGGAGCTGTTCGTCAACGACGGCGTCTATGGCGCGCTGTCGGATGCCGGCGCCCCGGGCTTCACCTTCCCGGCCCGGCTGATCCGGCTGGACCCGCCGCCGCCGGCCGCCGCGGAGCAGCCCTTCGTGCTGTTCGGCCCGACCTGCGACAGCGCCGACCGCATGGCAGGCCCCTTCTGGCTGCCCGAGGATGTGGCCGAGGGCGACTGGATCGAGCTGGGCCAGCTCGGCGCCTATGGGGCCTGCCTGCGCACCGCCTTCAATGGCTTCGACCGGGCGCGGCTGGTCGAGGTGCGCGACCGGCCGATGCTCGCGGCCCCGGACCAACCCCTGGCCCAGCCGGGCTTGGCCTTGGCCGCCTGAAAGGACCACCGATGATCCATGCGCATTTCGCCGGCCGCCTGGTCATGCTCGGCTTCGGCAGCATCGGCCAGGGCGTGCTGCCGCTGATCCTGCGGCATATCGGCATGCCGAAGGACCGCATCACCATCATCACCGCCGAGCCGCGCGGCGCGGCGGTGGCGGCGGAATACGGCGTGCGCTTCATCCAGCAGCCGCTGACCCGGTCGAATTACCGTGACGTGCTGACGCCCATGCTGGCGCCCGGCGACTTCCTGCTGAACCTCTCGGTCGACGTCTCCTCGGTGGCGCTGGTGGAACTGGCGCGGGACTGCGGCGCGCTCTACCTCGATACCTGCATCGAGCCCTGGGCCGGCGGCTATACCGACCCGGCGCTCAGCCCCTCGCAGCGCTCCAATTACGCGCTTCGGGAATCGGCACTGGCGCTGCAGCCGGGCGGCGGGCCGACCGCGGTGATGACGCATGGCGCCAATCCGGGGCTGGTCTCGCACCTGGTCAAGGAGGCGCTGCTGGCGATCGCCCGGGATACCGGCGCCGAAGCCGTCCCCCCGGCCGACCGCGCCGGCTGGGCGGCGCTGGCCCAACGCCTCGGCATCAAGGTCATCCACATCGCCGAGCGCGATAACCAGGTCGGCGACCGGCCCAAGCAGATCGGCGAATTCGTCAATACCTGGTCGATCGACGGCTTCGTCGGCGAGGGCTGCCAGCCGGCGGAACTCGGCTGGGGCAGCCATGAGCGCGCCCTGCCGGCCGATGCGCGGCGGCATGAATTCGGCGGCGACGCGGCGGTCTATCTGCTGCGCCCCGGCGCCAGCACCCGCGTCCGCTCCTGGACCCCGCTGGAGGGGCCGTTCCACGGCTTCCTCATCACCCACAGCGAGTCGATCTCGATCGCCGACTACTACACGGTGCGGGATGCCGCCGGCGCCGTCGCCTATCGCCCCACCGCGCATTACGCCTACCACCCCTGCGACGATGCGGTGCTGTCGATCCATGAACTGGCCGGCAAGAACTGGGCGATGCAGCCACGCCAGCGGCTGATGATGGACGAGATCACCGCGGGCACCGACGAGCTCGGTGTGCTGCTCATGGGCCATGCCAAGGGTGCCTTCTGGTTCGGCTCGCGCCTGTCCATCGCCGAGGCCCGCGCGCTGGCGCCGCACAACAACGCCACCTCGCTGCAAGTCACCGCCGCGGTGCTCGCCGGCATGGTCTGGGCGATGGAGAATCCGCGAGCCGGCGTGGTCGAGGCGGATGAGCTGGACCATGCCCGCTGCATGGCGATCATGCGGCCCTATCTCGGCACCGTGGTCGGCGAATATTCGGATTGGACCCCGTTGCAGGACCGCGGAACATTATTTGCCGAGGACCTCGTCCCCGACGATCCCTGGCAGTTCCAGAACTTCCGGGTGGTGTAGCCGCGCTCAGCGGCCCGGCAGGCGCAGTTCCGCCCGCAGCCCGCCGGCCGCCGCCGCCTCCAGCACCAGGCTGCCGCCATACAGCGCCACGAGATCGCCGACGATGGCGAGGCCAAGGCCGCTGCCCGGCGCCGCTTCATCCAGCCGGACGCCGCGCGCCAGCGCCATGGCGCGCTGCGCCTCGCTTAACCCAGGGCCGTCGTCGGCGATGCTGACGACCACCTCACCCGGCCCGTGCGCCACTGTCACCGCGACCGTGGCGCGGGCCCATTTGCAGGCATTCTCCAGCAGGTTGCCCAGCATCTCGGTCAGGTCCTGGGGGTCCACCCGGACCCGCGCCTGCCGATCGCCCGAGACGGTGATGGTCAGCCCGCGATCTTGGAACAACCGGCGCAGCGCCCGCGCCAGCTCCTCGGCCACCGCATGCGGCATCGCCTCGGCGGCCGCGGCGCCGAGGATGGCGGCGGCCCGGGCGCGCGTCAGGTGGTGCTGCACCAGCCGCTCCATCGCCCGGTTCTGCCCCGCCACGGTGGCGAGGTCCGGCGGCGCCGCGTCCAGCGCGCCGCGCTGGATGGCGATGGGGGTCTTCAGCGCATGCGCGAGATTGCCGACATGCGCCCGGGCGCGCTCCACCGTGGCGCGATTCTGCTCGATCAGCGCGTCGATTTCCTCCAGCAACGGCGCGATCTCGCTCGGCGCCGCACCGGCGGCAAGCCGCGCCCGGTTGCCGGCCCGGACCTCGGCCAGGGCACGGCGGGCCCGGCGCAACGGCCGCAGGCCCCAGACCACCTGCGCGGCGACGCCGCCGACCAGGCCGATGCCCAGCACCGCGAAGACGATGGCGATGAGCAGCCGCAGCCGCCGCACCTCACCATCCATCGCACCCCGTGCCATCGCCACCTGGACCTGCAGCACCATGGCCGTCTCCGGCAAGGTTACCGCCCTTTCGCCGAGCCGCAGCCGGTCGCCGCGCGGTCCGGCCACGTCGCGCAGCCGTGGCCCCGGCCCCGCCGCGGCATCGAAATCCGGCAGCCACGCATCCCATAGCGACCGCGAGGTCGCCCGTATCCCGGCCGGCGTGGTGACCTGCCAATAGGCGCCGGAGAAAGGCTGACCGAAGCCCGGCTCAGATACCGCCCGCTCCAGCCGCGGCCGGCCATCCGGGCCGAGCGTCACCGCCCCCGCCACGGTATCGAGCAAGCCGCCCACCCGTCCGTCGAAGCTGCGCAACACCTGCTCCGTGGCGATGCCGAGCATGAGCCAGCCCGCCAGCGTCAGCCCCAGCGCCACCCAGACCGCCGAGAGCAGGGCCAGCCGCAGGGTTAGCGAGCGGGCGGCCATTCAGCCGGCGACCAGGCGGTAGCCCTGGCCACGCACGGTCTCGATCAGCGCCGCATCGAGCTTCCGCCGGAGCCGGCCGACGACCACCTCCAGCGTATTGGAATCACGGTCGAAATCCTGGGCATAGAGATGCTCGGTCAGCTCGGTCTTGGAAACAAGCTGGCCCGGCCGGCTCGCCAGATAGGCGAGCAGCCGGAATTCCAGCCCGGTCAGCCGCACTGGCGTGCCATGCAGCGCGACGCTGCCGGCCGCAGGGTCGATGTGCAGCGCGCCCAGCACGATCGCCGCCTGGGCCCGACCATGCGCCCGCCGGACCAGGGCGCGCAGCCGGGCCAATAATTCCGCCATGGCGAAGGGCTTGGCCAGATAGTCGTCGGCCCCGGCATCGAGCCCGGCCACCTTCTCGGTCCAGCTGTCCCGCGCGGTCAGGATCAGCACCGGCATGGCACGCCCCGCCGCCCGCCAGCGCCGCAGCACCGACAGCCCGTCCAGCCGCGGCAGGCCCAGGTCGAGCACCACGGCGTCATAGGGTTCGGTCTCGCCGAGGAACAGCGCTTCCTCGCCATCGGCAGCGACATCCACGACGAAATACGCGGCGCCCAGCGCATCCCGCAACTGGCCGGCCAGGGCCGGGCTATCCTCGGCGACCAGCACGCGCATCAGCGGCGTTCCTGCACCGGGCCGCGGGTGCGGCGAACGGCGCCGGTCGCCGCATCCAACTCCACCCGGAACATCTTGCCCGAAGGCGGCAGCAGCTTGAATTCGTAGACCCAGCGGCCGTCCTCGCGGTCCAGCTCGGTATCGACCACCTGGCCGATGAAGCGGCGCTCCACCTCAGCCAGAAGCTGGATCAACGGCCGGATCTCGCCCCGTTCCAGCGCCGCCCGGGCCCGGTCGTGATCGTCGTCATCGTCGTCGGCGCGAACGGCCGGCGCGGCGAGAAGCAGGCCGGCGGCGAGCAGGGCAAGGAAGGAGCGGCGCATCGGGGCAGCATCGGGCGGCGAAGCTGAACCGCCGCTGAACGGCCGGCTCAGCGCCGGTTCAGCCAGCATCCGCCAGTTTGCCGTCACCGCAGAATATGGGGACAGGACGATGGGTGCTTTCGATACGAGCTGGCTGATGCTGGGGCTGCTGTTCCTCGGTTGTGGCGCGGTGCCCGGCCTGCTGGCGCTGGCGGAGGAAAAGCGCCGCCGGCCAACTTCCCGTACGGCCTCGCGCATTGCCCACGAGGCGCCACGGACCATCAGCCTCGACCAATTCTATCGCAGCGTGGCGCTGCTGGACGGGGTGCGGCACGGTGGCTGAACCGGCGGCTCATGGCAAATCCACCGCATGCCGCGGCGCATGCCAGTGCCGGGCCGCCCTGGCGACGCGCGGCAGATCCTCGGCCAGCATCAGACGCTGCGCCACCAGCGCTTCCGCCGCCGCGGTGATGGCCGCGACATAGCCGGCCGCATTGCCGTAGCGGGCCTCGATGGAAGGCCGCGGATCGCCGGTCGCCGCGCGCTCCGCCTCGGTTTCCGCAAAAGGGATGGTGCTGCCGGTATATTCATGCAGCGCCCCGGCCGCATTCTTCCGCGCCCGGAGGTTCCATGCCGTGTATGTCGCCAGCGGCGCCGCCACCATTGGCGCCCGGACGCCGCCGAGGTCGTTGCCATCCGCATCCACCGCCGGGATCAGCACGGCATAGCCCTCCGGCTGGGCGACCCGCGGCGGCAGGATGGTCTGCACCCCCGCTTCGAGCCCGTAGTCATACAGCGGAAAGTCACTCGGCCCGCGCGGCGTGGCGATGCCGGGGATGGCGGGGAATTGGGTGCGCCATTCC
>JAQGIA010000461.1 GCA_028291445.1 Belnapia sp. | reverse complement strand
CCCCGGCGCCAGGCCGAGCAGCGCATAGGGCGCCGCCAGCCCCAGCCCGAGCGCGGCGAAGACCAGCAGGGTCGCCGCCGGCGGCATGGCCAGGGCGGCGCCGACGGCGGCCGCCATGAAGGGCGCGGTGCAGGGCGTCGCCACCAGCACCGCCAAGGCCCCGGTGAAGAAGCTGCCGGCATGGCCGCCGCGTCCCGCCAGCGCGCTGCCGGCCCCGGCGGCACCGGCCGCGCCGCCGCCCATGGCGAAGACGCCCGACAGGTTCAGCCCCACCGCCAGCATCAGCCAGGCCAGCGCCGCGACGAAGCCCGGGGCGGTGAACTGAAAACCCCAGCCCGCCGCCACGCCCGCCTGCCGCAGCCCGATCAGCACCCCGGCCAGCGCCAGGAAGCAGGCCAGCACGCCCATCGTATAGCTCGCCGCATGGGCCCGGACGGTGGCCCGCGCCGCGCCGGAGAGCCGCGCCAGGGCCATCGCCTTCATCGCCAGGATGGGGAAGACGCAGGGCATCAGGTTCAGCAGCAGCCCGCCGAGAAAGGCCCAGGCCAGCGCCTGCCCCAGCGCCAGGGGCGCCTCACCCATACCTGCCAGGGAGGCGGTTGGTTCGGCCGGCATCCCATCCACTGGCGCGGCGATGGCATAGGCGCTGCGCACCCCGGCGGCATCGACCAGCGCCACCACGCCGGAAAGCGTGGCCGGGACCGCGGCGCCCTCGGGCAAGGTCAGTCCCAGCGTCAGGCTGCCCTCGGCGAGCCGCAGCGGCTGCGGCGCCGGATTGTCGATCAGCCCGGATTCATCCGGGAAGAAGCTGGCCTCCCGCACCATGGCGGCGGCGAGGCCCGGACCGGTCAGCGTCACGCTGCCCCGGCCGCCCGCCAGCGCTGCCCGCGCCGCCCAGGGCGAGGGCCGCGGCACCGCCGCCTCCGTCGCGGTGAACAGCGGCGCCAGCGCGGCATCCAGCCGGCCACCGGGCGCCATCGGCAGGGTCAGGCTGAAGCGGCCCTCCTCCGGGATGCAGATCTCGGCGCAGACCAGCCAGCTCGCCTCGGCCTCGATGACAAGGGTCTCGCCCCCGGCCGGTGCCACCAGCCGCAGCGGCAGCAGCACCTCGCCCTCGTAGCCGAAGCTCATCAACGGGCCGGTGGCGATGCGCCGCGGCACCGGCCATTCGAGCGGTCCGGCCGTGGCGCCCTCCGGCAGGCGGAGGGCGATCTCGGGCGGTGCCCCGGCATCGCCCGGGTTGCGCCAATAGGTATGCCAGCCGGGCGCCAGCCGCAGCCGCAGCCCGAGCCGGAATGCCTCCCCGGGCGCCACCGCCTGGGCATCAGCCACCAGGGTGACGACCGCCCGCGCCGAGCGCACGGCAACACTCTCAGCGGCACCGGCGGGGGCCGGCGGCAAGCTGAGCAGAAGCAGCAGAAGCGGAAGGATCAGGCGCATGCGGCGGATAGAACGGGACGCAGGCAGCTTGCTGCAAGCCCTGCTTGCGCTCCCTTTGCCTCCGCCGGCCGTTTGCCTATGCCGGTGCCTATGCCGGCCGTCAGGTGCCTACGCCGGCGTCAGGCCTGGGCGGCGACCGCGCCCCGCCCCAGGCGGCGCAGGTCGCGCAGCGCGCCCCGCAGCAGCGCCAACTCGCCCTGCGACAGGCTGTCATCGCCGGTCGCCTCGACGCGGCGGAGCAGCACCGCGAGCTTCAGCGCCACCTCGGCATGGTCGCGCGCCCGGGCCGCGGCCAGGGCATCGAGCGTCGCCAGCTCGGAATCGACCAGCCGTTCCTGCAGCCCTTCGTCGCTGCTCGTCGCGCGCTCCAGGCGTTGCAGCCGGGCGGCCAGGCGGGGCACGTCCGCCGGACCCGGCAGGGTGGCGTCGACCGTCGGACGGGGCGTGGGAAAGGGGATGACACAGGACATTCGGGGGGGATCCGTGTGCGGCGGTTTAGAGGGGGAAGTCGGTTCAGCGCGCGCCGCCGGCGCCATTCTGCACCGGCAGCACATAGGCGGTGGGGCAGCGGGTGACCGCGCCACCGTCGGCATGGAAAGCGTCGATCATCCGGTCGAGGTCGGCGGCATCGGGCGGCCCGGCGAGCCGGCAGCGGCGCTTATGGGCGATCATCGCCCCCACCGAACGGCGGCGGGTCTCGGCGGCTTCGGCGGTGGCGGCGGGCAAGTGGCGCAGTTTCTGCTGCATGGCTCATTCTCACGTTTGCGCGACCAAACGAATGTATACGGCTCACATTCCTGCGATCAAGCAAAAACCGATCAGCCGCGGAGACCTTCTGCAACGCGAAACGAACCGCGTCGCGCCGCTTTGCCGCAGCCCGCGGGCGGACTATGCCGACCCATGACCTTCGCCGCCGTTCCCGATCTATCCGGTCTGCCCGATCTTCCCGTCACCGAGGCGCTCCCGGCGCTGCTCGCCGCGCTGCGTGCCGGCGGCAACGGCCAGGCTGGCCCTGGGCGAACCAGCTCTGGGCAATGCAGCCCTGGGCAAACCATCTCTGGGCAAACCATCTATGGGCAAAGCAGCCCTGGGCGGAATGGGGGGCAGCTCGGACCGAACGCCGTGCTCATCGCCCCTCCCGGCGCCGGCAAGACCACGCTGGTCCCGCTGGTCCTACGTCATGAGGCCTGGGCGGCGGGACAGAAGATCCTGGTGCTGGAGCCCCGCCGCGTCGCCGCCCGTGCCGCCGCCCGGCGCATGGCGGATCTGCTGGGGGAGGCCGCGCCGGGCCAGACCATCGGCCTCGCCACCCGGCTCGACCGTGCCGTCTCGGCGGCGACCCGCATCGAGGTGGTGACCGAGGGGCTGCTGGTCCGCCGGCTGCAATCCGATCCGGGCCTCGATGGAGTCTGCGCCGTGCTGTTCGACGAAGCGCATGAGCGCAACCTCGACACCGACCTGGCGCTCGCCCTCTGTCTCGACCTGCAACGCGCGCTGCGGCCGGAACTGCGGCTGCTGGCGATGTCGGCGACCATCGACGGCGGTGCCTTCGCCGGGCTGCTCGGGCCGGACACGGCGGTCATCAGCAGCCTCGGCCGCGCCTGGCCGGTGGCGATGGAGTATCGCCCGCGCGACCTGGCCGATCCGCGCGACCTGCCGGAGGCCATGGCCGGCGCCATCCGCGCCGCGCTGCGGGCGCATCCCGGCGACGTGCTCGCCTTCCTGCCCGGCTGGGGCGAAATCCGCCGCACCGCCGAGCGCCTTGCCGGCATCGAGGCCGACGTGCTGCCGCTGCATGGCGAGATGCCACCGGCCGAGCAGGACCGCGCGCTCAATCCCAACCCTGGCCCGGACCCGCGACGCAAGGTCGTGCTGGCGACCTCCATCGCCGAGACCTCGCTGACCGTCCCCGGCGTCCGCATCGTGGTGGATGGCGGCTTCCGCCGGACGCCGCGGCTCGATGCGGCGACCGGTCTCGCCCGGCTGGTTACCGTCCGCATCAGCAAGGCCGCCGCCGAGCAGCGCGCCGGCCGCGCCGGCCGTACCGCGCCCGGCGTCGCGATAAGGCTATGGTCCGAGGCGCTGCACCGCGGCCTCGCCCCGCAGGACCGCCCGGCCATCCTGGAGGAGGAACTCTCCGGCCTGGCGCTCGACCTCGCCGCCTGGGGCACCGCCCCGGCCGACCTCGCCTGGCTCGATCCGCCCCCCGCCGGCGCGCTGGCCGCCGCCCGCGCCCTGCTCACCGACCTCGACGCGCTGGATCAGGGCGGCGCCATCACCGCCACCGGCCGCCGCATGGCCCGGCTCGGCACCCATCCGCGGCTGGCCCGGATGCTGGCCGCGGCCGAGACCGAGGGCGAGAAGGCCATGGCCGCCGACCTCGCCGCCCTGCTGGAGGAACGCGACCCGATCCGTGGCCGCGAGGCGCCGAGCGACATCAACCTGCGGCTCGACCTGCTGCATGGCGGCGACCACCCCAATGCCGATCGCCCCACCTTGCAGCGCATCCGCCGCGCCGCCGCGTTGCACCGCCGCCGCCTCGGCGTGCATGGCGGCGTGCTGCCGGAGGGCGATGCCGGCACCCTGCTGGCGGCCGGCTTCCCCGATCGCATCGCCGCCATGCGCGGGGTCATGGCGGGCGCCTTCCGCCTCGCCGGATCGGCCTATGCCGGGATGGCGGGCGGCCAGGGGGGCAACCAAGGGGGCAACCAAGGGGGGGGCGGCCAAGGCGCCCGGCTGGCGGTGACCGACCCGCTGGCGAAGTCCCCGCTGCTGGCGGTCGCCGACCTCGAACTCCAGGGCACCGAGGCGCGCATCCGCATGGCCGCACCGCTCGACCGCGCCGTGCTGGAAG
>JAQGIA010000456.1 GCA_028291445.1 Belnapia sp. | reverse complement strand
CCTGCGTCAACTGGTCCTGGGTCGCGCCGTGCTTGCGCAGGAAACCGTCGAGCGCCTGCTGCGGCGCACCGATGCGCGGGCCGCGCTCCTCCTTGCCGGGGGTCTCGGCGCGGGCCGCCAACTCCCCCACCAGGCCGATGCGGCGGGGGCCCGACAGCGGGCGGGGCGGGGCGGGCATCAGGGCGCGCAGCTCGGCCTGGAGCAGCCGGCACAGATCCTCCGCCGCCCGGGCCTGCATGCGGGCCGGGATTTCCTCGGAGAATAGCTCGATCAGCAATTCAGGCATGGGTTACAGCGCGGCCTTCACATCGGTCTGGGCGAAATCGCCGCCCTTGAACAGCAGGGGTTGGTCGCGCTGCCGGGCCAGCGCATAGGCAAAGCAGTCGCCGAGGTTCAGCCCGGCGGGGTGGCGGCCCTTGCCATAGCGGCGCCAGCCCTCGGCGGCGAGGGCGGCATGCTCGGCGGTGACAGGCACCACCTCGACCGCCGATCGGGCGAGCAGCAGATCGACCTCCGGCCGCACCGACGGCCCGGCCCGGGTTTCGCTGACCAGCATCAGCTCGACCAGGGTCGCGGCCGAGATGGCCGGCCGGGCAGCGCCGCTGAGTGCCACGGTGAAGGCATCCCGTTCCGGCTCCCGCCGCAGGATGGCCATGATGGCGGAGGTGTCGAGGATCACTTCGGCAGACCAATCTCATCATAGAGATCGGAGTGATCGCTGCTCGTCCCCGGGGGGAAAAGCTTCGCGGTCCGATCGGAGATTTCCATGATCGCCTCGTACCGCCGGCGCCGGTGGTCGTCCCGCGCCAAGGTCTCGCGCGCCAGGCGCTCATGCACCGCCTGCCGGATCGCCTCCGTCGTGGTGGTGCCGATGAGCGCGGCGAGTTCCCTGGCCTCGGCGATCAAGGCTGCATCCTTGATGTTCAACTGGCCCATGCGAGCCTCCCGGGTAGAACGCTGACGAACATTCTACCCTATCGCTCGCCCGCCAGCCAAGCCTCGCAGCAGCCCTTGGCCAGCGTCCGCACCCGGCCGATATAGGCCGCCCGCTCGGTCACGCTGATCGCGCCGCGCGCATCCAGCAGGTTGAAGCGGTGGCTGGCCTTGATGCACTGGTCATAGGCCGGCAGCGCCAGATGCTGGGCCAGCAGGGCGGCGCATTCGCGCTCGGCATCCTCGAAATGGCGGAACAGCATCGGCACGTCGGCATGCTCGAAGTTGTGCGCGCTGTATTCCCGCTCGGCCCGCAGGAAGACCTCGCCGTACTTCACGCCTTCGTCGTTGAAGTCGAGGTCGTAGATGCTGTCCTTGCCCTGGAGGTACATCGCCAGCCGCTCCAGGCCGATGGTCAGCTCGCAGCAGGGCACCGCGCAGGGGATGCCGCCGACCTGCTGGAAATAGGTGAACTGCGTCACCTCCATCCCGTCGCACCAGACCTCCCAGCCGAGGCCCCAGGCGCCGAGCGTCGGGCTTTCCCAGTCGTCCTCGACGAAGCGGAAATCATGCACCTTGGGGTCCAGCCCCAGCGCCCGATAGGCATCGAGCAGCATGGATTGCGGATCCCGGGGGCTCGGCTTCAGGATCACCTGATACTGGTAGTAATGCTGCAGGCGGTTCGGATTCTCGCCGTAGCGCCCGTCCGAGGGCCGCCGGCTGGGCTGCACATAGGCCGCCTTCCAGGGCTTCGGGCCCAGCGCCCGCAGGGTGGTCGCCGGGTGGAAGGTGCCGGCGCCGACCTCCATGTCGTAGGGTTGCAGGATGAGGCAGCCCTGGGCCGCGAAATAGCGATGCAGCGTCAGGATGATGTCCTGGAAGCTGAGCGGCTTGGCGCGGAGGCCTGGAGAGGCGAGGGGAGAGGCGGGCGCGGTCTGCATGCGGCGCCTTTTGCCATGCTCGCGGCTGCGAACATAGTGGGCCGGCCGATCGCAGGAAACACACATGAGCCAGACCGATACGACGCAGCCTGCCGGGGACCAAGGCGGGAACCAAGCCGGGGACCAGCATGCCAGGGAGCAAGCCAGGGACCGGGCCGAGGCGCTGATCCGGGCCTATTACGCCGCCTTCGGCCAGGTCGGCGGGAATGGGGACAGCCGGGAGGCCATGCTGGCGCTGCTCACCGAGACCGTGGCGCATGACGTGAACCAGGGCGCCCGCGAGACCGGCAAGCAGGCCTTCCGCGACTTCCTCCACCACATGGACCGGAGCTATCGCGAAACCATCACTGGCCTGGTGGTGATGGTCGATGCGACCGGCGCCCGTGCCGCGGCGGAATTCGTGGTGGAGGGGGAATACCTGGCGACCGATGCCGGCCTGCCCGCCGCCCGCGGCCAGCACTACCGCCTGCCGGCCGGTGCCTTCTTCACCCTCGAGGACGGGCTGATCGCCCGGGTGAGCACCTACTACAACCTCCAGGAGTGGCTGCGGCAGATCGGCTGACGGCCGTGGCGGTTCAGCTCACCGGATTGCCCCGCGCCGGGCGCGCCGCCAGCGCATAGGGCAGCGCGGCGAAATCGCGCAGCCGGCGCTCCACCGCGGTGAAGCTGCTGCGCTGCGCCGGGGACAGCGTCGCTTCCGGCGTCCCGGTCCGATGCGCCAGGTAGCGCGCCACGCTGGCCGCGCCCCGCCGATGCGCCGCGGCCACCAGCCCGCCCTCGGTCAGCGGCACCGTCTGGCCGTCCAGCCCGGGCACCGCCCCGCCGCTGCGGGCAAGGCTGCCGTTGCGGTCGAGTTGTTCTTCGGCCCGCCGCAGATAGGCCGCCATGGCGCCTTCCTGGGCCGCCGGCGCGGCCAGGAACTCCGCCGTCGAGTGGACCCCATGCCGGGCCGCCAGCGCGGTCCAGGCCCCGCTGGCATCCTGCCAGCCGAGGTCCAGCAAGGCTTGTGGCGTCATCTGGTAGCGGCCGAGCGCGCCGGAGGTGGGGTTGCGCGCCGCCAGCCCCTGGTCCGGCGCCCGGGCATTGGTTTCGAGCAGGGCGATGCGGTCCCGGAAGGCGGCATCGGCCGGACGGGACGGCATGGCCTGCAAGGCCAGCGCGGCACTGCCGGCGCTGGCGGTAAGGCTCGCCCGCAGCACCGGCGCAGGCGGCGCAGCGGCCGGCGGCCCGGCGCCTTCCATGGCCCGGGCCATGGCCTGCTTGAATACATCCGCCTTGACCGGCCGCGCCGGCGTGCCGGCGCCGGCTTGGGCAAGGCCGGCTTGGGCAAAGCTGGCCCGGATCGTATTGGCCTCGGCAGTCTTGGCCCGGCTGGCCTTGGTCACGGGTTCCATGGGCCTCCCTCCTGACGGCGCGAGCCGGTCCATCATGCCGGCCAGGTCTTAAGCCTTCGTTCCGCCTGACCAGGGCAACCACCCGGGGGTGCGGCCTGTTCTTCCTCAGCAGGAACCGCGAAAGGCCCTCGCCATGCCCGACCAGCAACAAGCCGCGCAACACCAGGATCAGCAGCCCGGCCGCACCGCGCCGATGGACCCCCAGCCGCGCGACCGGATGGAAGCGTGGCGCGCCAGCGGCAAGCTCACCGGCAAGACCGCCCTCGTCACCGGCGGCGATTCCGGCATCGGCCGGGCGGTCGCCATCGGCTTCGCCAAGGAAGGCGCGGATGTCGTCATCCTCTACAAGGACGAAGCGGAGGATGCCGCCGAGACCCGGCGCCTGGTGGAGGCCGAGGGCCGCCGCTGCGCGACCTTCGGCGGCGACATCGGCGATGCGGCCCATTGCCGCGAGACGGTGGACCGCGCCGCCGGCTTCCTCGGCGGCCGCATCGATATCCTGGTGAACAACGCCGCCGAGCAGCACGTCTGCAAGGATTTCGCCGATATCCCCGACGATCAGGTGGAGCGCACCTTCCGCACCAATATCCTGAGCATGTTCTGGATGACCAAGGCGGTGCTGAAGCACATGCCGCCGGGTGGGGCGATCATCAACACGACCTCGATCACCGCCTACAAGGGCAGCCCGGGGCTGGTCGACTATGCCAGCACCAAGGGGGCCATCCTCGCCTTCACCCGCAGCCTGTCGCAGCAGCTCTGGGAGAGCCGGCAGATCCGGGTGAATGCCGTGGCACCGGGGCCGATCTGGACGCCGCTGATCCCCGCCAGCTTCGACGACGAGAGCACCGCCAAGCACGGCGCCTCCTCCGGCATGGGCCGCGCCGGCCAGCCCGACGAATGCGCGCCGAGCTACATCTTCCTCGCCGCCGAAAGCGACAGCAGCTACATCAACGGCCAAGTGCTGCACCCGAATGGCGGGACGGTGGTGAACGGCTGAGAGGGTGTCGGCAAGCGCCGGACGGAGTGCCGAGAGGGGCGTTGCCCCTCCCGCAGTCTCCGCACCAAAAGCCGAAAGGCCCCTGGACCGCCGTTAATTCGCTTAAAAATCTCTCAACCCAGCGCCATCCAGCCTGGAACCCGCGCCACCAGCGCCGCATCGCCGCAGCGCAGTGCCCGCCCGTCCAGCGCCTCCAGCCGAAGCTGGGCAATGCCCAGGCCGTCGCGGCCCGAGCGCATCTCGCCGACCTCCGCCGCCCCGGCCCATACCGGCGTGCCGGGGGCCGGCAGCGGCCCGTCGATGGCCACCGGCACCAGCCGGCGCTTCAGCAGCCCGCGATACTTGGTCCGCGCCGTCAGCTCCTGGCCCATGTAGCAGCCCTTGGTCCAGGACACGCCGTGCAACTCGTCGAAGCCGGCCTCCAGCAGCAGGCTCTGCTCAGCGACCAGGTCGCGGCTGCCATCGGGCAGGCCGAGCGCCAGCCGGTGGCGGTCGTAATCCTCGGCGGTGGCATTGTCCGCGGGATTGCCCAAGGGACTGGAAATCACCGCCCGCCAGCCGGCCTCGGCCAGCCGCGGATCGGGGGCCGCCCCCGCCGGCGCCGGCGCATCGCCCCAGCCGGCCAGCACCGCCAGCTCCGCGGACAGGTCGCGCAACGCCACCTTGGAACGCAGCCGGAACCGCCCCAGCCGCTGCGCCAGCATCGCCACCTGGGCACGCTCGCAATCGAGCAGCAGCCGGTCGGGCTCGGCGGTTATGAAGAATTCGGCCAGCCACTTGCCCTGCGGCGTCAGCAACGCGGCGAAGACCGCCCTGCCGGGCGCGGCCAGCGCGACATCGTTGGAGACCAGCCCCTGGAGAAAGGCGACGCGGTCCTCCCCCATGATTTCCAGCACGCCCCGGTCGGGCAGGATCGCGATCGGCATGACGTCAACTTGGGCCGGCGCCCTGCCCAGGACAAGCCGGCCCCCTTTACTCCCCCCTCCGCCCCCCCCTCTGCGACGCGCCCGGGCCGTGCTACGCCCGGAGCCGTGCGCATTCTCTTCATCACCGCCACCCGGATCGGCGATGCCGTCCTGTCCACCGGGTTGCTGGACCACCTCATCCGGACCTGGCCCCAGGCCAAGATCGTCGTCGCCTGCGGCCCGGCGGCCGAGGGCGTCTTCGCCCGCATGCCCAACCGTGCCTGGACCATCCTGCTGACCAAGCGCCGCCTGCGCCTGCACTGGCTGGAACTATGGCGGGAGGTCGGGCGGGAACGCTGGGACCTGGTGGTCGACCTGCGCGGCTCGGCCTTCGCCTGGCTGGTCCGCGCCAGGCGGCGGGTGGTGATGCGCGGCGGCCGCCAGCCGGGGCCGCGGCTTGGCCATCTCGGCGCGCTGTTCGGGCTCAATCCGCCGCCGCTGCCGGTCGCCTGGTTCAGCGCCGCCGACCGGGCCCGCGCCGCCGCCCTGCTGCCGGGCGAGGGCCCTTGGATCGGCCTCGGTCCCACCGCCAATTGGGACCGCAAGGTCTGGCCGGCCGAGCGCTTCGTCGCCCTGTTCGAGGCGCTGACCGCCCCCGGCCAGCCGCTGGCCGGCGCCCGCGCCGTCATCCTCGGCGGCCCCGGCGCGCAGGAGCGGGCCATGGCCGCCCCGGTGCTGGCCGCGCTCGGCGACCGCGCGGTGGATCTGGCCGGCAGCATCGCCTTGCCGGAAGCCGCCGCGGTGCTGGCCCGCTGCGCCCTGTTCATCGGCAACGACAGCGGGCTGATGCATCTCTCGGCCGCCGCCGGGGCGCCGACCCTCGGCCTGTTCGGTCCCTCCCGCGTCGGTGAGTACGCCCCGTCCGGCCGCCGCACCGCGACCGCCATCGCGCCGGACAGCCCGGCCCTCGACAGCATGGCGAGCCTGACCCTGGACCAGGCGCTGACCGCCGCGAGGGGTCTGCTGGCATGAGCATCACCGCGCCCTCCGTCACAGCGCCCTCCGTCACCGCGCTCGTCGTCGCGCGGAACGAGGCGGCGCGGCTGCCCGCCTGCCTCGCCAGCCTGGCGCCGGCCGATGCGATCCTGGTGGTGCTGGACCGCAGCACCGATGCCAGCGCCGCAATCGCCCGGGACCACGGCGCCCGCATCCTGGAAGGCTCCTGGATCCTGGAAGGCGAGCGCCGCAACGCCGGGATCGCCGCCTGCACCACCGACTGGGTCCTCGAGGTCGATGCCGACGAGCAGGTGCCGCCGGAACTCTGGGCCGCCATCCGCGCCGTCACCGCCACCTCCGCCCATGGCTTCCACCGCATCCGCATCGACAATTACGTCGGGGAACGGCTGATCCTGCATGGCTGGGGCGGCAGCTTCGGCACCACGCTGAAGCCCATCCTGTTCCGCCGCGGCGCCAAGCGCTGGCGCGCCCAGCGGGTGCATCCCGGCCTGGATTGGCAGGGTACCGAGGGGGAGCGGATCACGGTGGCCGGCATCCGGCACGAGGTGGACCGCGACATCTCCGACATGCTGCGCCGGCTCGATCGCTATTCTTCGGCCAAGGCCGCCGACCTGCTGGCGGCGGGCAAGATCGGCAGCCTGCCGGACAATATCCGCCGCTGCCTCTCCCGCATCCTGAAATGCTATGTCGCCCGCCGCGGCTACAAGGAAGGCGGCTGGGGCCTGCTGATCGCCCTCTGCGCCGGGCTGTTTCCACTGCTGGCGCATCTCAAGGCCCGGCTGGAGCCGGAGCGGCACCGATGAGCTTGCCGTCTTGCGCATAGTCATGGCCACCGAAGGCCCGCGCATCGGCGCCAGCGCGCTGGCGACCCAGCCGCTCGGCGGGGCCGAGAGCGCCTTCGCCCTGCTGGCCCAGGCCTTCGCCGAGCGCGGCCATGCCCTGGAATTGCGCGCCGGCGTAGCCCCGGCGGAGTTGCGCGACGGGCTGCGCTGGGCGCCGCTGGCCCCGGGCGGGGCGCCGGCCGACCTGGTGCTGGCCAATCGCCTGCCCCGGCTGTTCCGCGTCCTGCCGGCCCCGGCGGCGCGGCCGCGTGGCCGGGGGCGCCGCATCCTCTGGCTGCACAACCCGGGCGGCTACCTGCGCAAGCCGCGCCACCTGCTGCCCTTGCTCGCCGCCTGGCCGCGCATCGTCACCCTGGGCGCCAGCCATGCCGGGACCCTGCCGGGCTGGCTGCCGCTGGCCCCCACCATCATCCCGCTGGCGGTCGCCGCCCCTTTCGATGCCGGCGCCGCGCCGCGCCCGCCGCCGCCGCCGGTCGCCATCTTCACCTCCAACCCCTTGCGGGGGCTGGATTGGCTGCTCGACCTCTGGGTGGCCCGTATCCTGCCTTTGGTGCCATCGGCGCAGTTGCACCTCTATACCGGCGCGGCCACCTATGGTGGCGATGCGCGCCTGGCCGCCCGAGCGGCCCCGGTGCTCGCCCGCGCCGCCGCCATGGAAAGGGCGGGGGTGCGGCTATTCGCTCCCCTGCCGCGTCCCGCCCTGGCGGCGCGGCTGTCCGAGGCCCGGCTGATGCTCTATCGCGGCGATCCTGGCGAGACCTTCTGCCTGGCCCTGGCCGAGGCCCAGGCGATCGGCCTGCCCTGCGTGGTGACCGCCCTGGGCGCGGTGCCGGAACGCATCGAGCAGGGCATCACCGGCGTCGTCGCCGCCACCGAGGATGCCTTCGTCACCGCCGCCACCCGCCTGCTGGCCGACGACGCCATCTGGTCTCAGCTGCACGCCAATGCCCTGGCGCGTGGCCCCGGCCTGAGCTGGGACGAGGTCGCCGCCCGGTTCGAGGCCCTGGCCGCATGACCGCCGTCTCGCCCATGGCGGCCCCGGATGCGGGCCTCGCCCCGCTCCGCATCGCCCCTGTCATGGCCGGCGCGCCGATGGGCGGGGCGGAGGGTTTCTACGAACGCCTGGCCATCGCCCAGCACGCCGCCGGCGATGCGGTGCTGGCGGTGATCCGCCGGGACGCCGGCCGCGCCGCGCGGCTGCGCGCGGGCGGGCTGGTACCGGTGGAACTGCCCTTCGGCGGCGTCTTCGACCTGCGGACCACCCCAGGGCTGCGCCGCGCCCTGGCCGGTTTCGGCCCGCAGGTGGTGGTCTCCTGGGCCAATCGCGGCAGCCGCTTCGCCGGCCGGGTGAAGCGCGGCGGTGCCCCCTGGCCGCTGGTCGGCCGCATGGGCGGCTACTACGACCTGAAATACTATCGCCACTGCGACCACATCATCGGCAATACCCAGGACCTCCGGGCCTGGATCATCGCCCAGGGCTGGCCCGCCGCCCGAACCCATTACGTGCCGAATTTCGCCGCCGATTTCGCCGGCGTGGCGCCCGCCGCCCTGCCCGGCACCGGTCCCCGGCTGCTGGCGCTCGGCCGGCTGCATCGCAACAAGGGCTTCGACGTGCTGCTGCGGGCCCTGGCGCTGCTGCCCGGCGCGCGGCTCGCCCTGGGCGGGGAGGGACCGGAACGCCGGGCGCTCGAGGCCCTCGCCGCCAGCCTGGGCGTCGCCGATCGGGTCGACTTCCTCGGCTGGCGGCAGGATACCGGGGCACTGCTGGCCGCCTGCGACATCTTCGTCTGCTCCTCCCGCCACGAACCGCTGGGGAACATCATCCTGGAAGCCTGGTCCGCCGCCCGCCCCGTCGTCGCCGCCGCCGCCCAGGGACCGGCCGAGCTGATCCGCCCAGGCGGGACCGGCCTGCTGGTGCCGAAGGAGGATCCGGCGGCGCTCGCCGCCGCCATCGCCGGGCTGCTGGCCGACCCGGGCCGCGCCGCTGTCCTGGCCGCCGCCGGCCGCGCCGAATACCTGACGCAGCATGCCGCGGCGCCGGTGCTGGCCCAGTGGCGCGCGGCGCTGACCGCCATGGTGGCCGGCTGATGTGCGGCCTTGCCGGCCTCGCCCTGCGTTCGGGCCAGACCCCCTCCGCCGTCACGCTGGATGCGCTGACCCGGGCGCTGGCGCATCGCGGCCCGGATGGCCATGGCCACCACCTCGCCGGCAACGTCGCCCTCTCGCATACCCGGCTCTCGATCATCGACCTGGTGACCGGCGACCAGCCGCTGTTCGCCGGCGCCGCCGCCCTGGTCGCCAACGGCGAGGTCTATAATTACCGGGAGCTGCGCGAGCGCAACCAGCTCTCCTGCGCCACCGGCAGCGACTGCGAGCCGCCGCTGCACCTGTTCCGCCGCGACGGCACCCGCTTCGCCGAGACGCTGCGCGGCATGTATGCCATCGCCCTGCACGACCGCGGCAGCAAGCAGCTGGTGCTCGCCCGCGACCCCTTCGGGATCAAGCCGCTCTATCTGGCCGAGGTGGCCGGCGGGCTCGCCTTCGCCTCCGAACCCCAGGCGCTGATCGCCGCCGGGCTGGTCGAGCCCAAGGTGCGCCCCGAGGCGCGGACCGAGCTGCTGCAGATCCAGTTCACCACCGGCGCCGAGACCATCTTCCAGGGCATCCGCCGCATCCTGCCGGGCGAGACGGTGGTGATCGCCGATGGCGCGGTGACCGAGCGCCACCGCCGCGCCGCGCTGCCGGAAGGCGGCCCGGAGGAGATCGGCGCCGAGGCCGCGCTCACCCGGCTGGATGCCGCGCTCGAGGAAAGCGTGCTGCTGCACCAGCGGAGCGACGTGCCCTATGGCATGTTCCTCTCGGGCGGCATCGACAGCAGCGCCATCCTCGCGCTGATGGCGCGGCTGAACGACAAGCCGGTGCTCGCCTTCACCGCCGGCTTCGACGTGCCGGGCGCCGCGGATGAACGCGGCCTGGCCGCCCACCTCGCCGCCGCGGCCGGGGCCAGGCACGTCACCGTCTCGGTCACCGAGGCCGATGTCTGGCGACACCTGCCGGAGATCGTCGGCGCGATGGACGACCCGGCGGCGGATTACGCCATCATCCCCACTTGGTTCCTCGCCCGCCGCGCCCGGGAAGAGGTGAAGGTGGTGCTCTCCGGCGAGGGCGGCGACGAGATCTTCGGCGGTTATGGCCGCTACCGGGCGGCGATGCGGCCGTGGTGGCTCGGCGGCAAGGCACCGCGGTCGCGCGGCAGCTTCGACCGGCTGGACGTATTGCGCGAGGCGCCGACCGGCTGGCGCGACGGCACCGGC
>JAQGIA010000427.1 GCA_028291445.1 Belnapia sp. | reverse complement strand
AAAGATGGTGCCCAGGAAAGGACTCGAACCTTCACAACCTTGCGGTTACTGGCACCTGAAGCCAGCGCGTCTACCAATTCCACCACCTGGGCACAGGCTGCGGCCGCCCGGCGAGAACATCGCCGGGAGCGGCCTGATAGAGGGGCTTCCGCCGGCCGTCAAGCGCCCCGATGCAGCAATTCCGGGACCGCCTTGGCGCCACCGCGCCGCGGCCATATGGTCTGCCTTCCCCTTTGTGCCGCCTTCCTCCCGACCGCCGGAGCCCGCCCGCATGCGCCAATCCTCCATCCGCGACGTCGCCACGGTCTTCGGCGGCGCCGGCTTCATCGGCCGCTACGTGGTCCAGCGCCTGGCGAACCGTGGCTTCGTGGTCCGGGTCGCCGGCCGCGACCCGGCCGGCGCCCGCTTCCTGCAGACCCAGGGCAGCGTCGGCCAGATCGTCCCGCTCGCCGTCAGCCTGGCGGATGAGGCCGCCTGCGCCCGCGCCATCGAGGGCGCCAGCCTGGTGGTCAACCTGGTCGGCATTCTCCGGGAATCGAAATCCGGCGATTTCCAGCGCCTCCACGCCGAGGGCGCCGGCCGCATCGCCCGCCTCGCCGCCGCCGCCGGCGTAGCCAGGCTGATCCAGGTTTCGGCGATCGGCGCCGACCCGGCCAGCCCCAGCCGCTACGGCCGCAGCAAGGCGGAAGGGGAGGCGCTGGTGCGCGCGGCCTTCCCCGATGCCACCATCCTCCGCCCCTCCATCGTCTTCGGGCCGGAGGACAACTTCTTCAACCGCTTCGCCGGCCTCGCCAGGATGCTGCCGATCATGCCGGTCATCGCCGGCGATTCGCGCTTCCAGCCGGTCTATGTCGGCGATGTGGCGGATGCGGTGATCGCCGCCGCCACCCGGCCCGACGCGGTCGGCAAGACCTATGAACTGGGCGGACCGCGGGCCATCACCTTCCGCGCGCTGCTGCGCTTCATCCTGGACACCACCGGCCGCCGCCGCCCGCTGGTCGACCTGCCGGCCGGGCTGGTGAAGCTGCAGATCGCCATCGGCAAGCTCCTGCCCAACCCGCCGCTGACCGAGGACCAATTCCTCATGCTGCAACGCGACACGGTGGTCGCCCCCGGCGCGCTCGGCCTGGCCGACCTTGGGATCACTCCGAAGTCGGTCGAGGCGGTGGTGCCCGGCTATTTGCGGCGCTTCCGCACCGGTGGCGGACACCGCCCGGTCATAGCCGGCTGAATAGGCCGAACCGGACCCATCTGCGTGCCGGAAGTTGCCGGGAACTTCACGGCTTTGGGACGGCGCCGGAATTAAGGTCAGTGATACTGACCTTATAGCGAGAAAAGGACTCGCTTCACAAAGGCGAGCGCCTTAATGCTGCCAAAGATGTCAGCCCCGGCGGCTGCGGCGCCGCGCGCCCACCGCCATGTCGAGAAAGCGGGGACCCCGGCCATGGCCGAACGCATGCTGCAATTCGTCCGACTCCAGCAGGCGCCGCCGGAGAAGCGCCCCGCCTCCGCCCGCCGCGAGGATTTCGGCGAGATCTACCGCGAATTCGCGGCCGGCGCCGCGGCCGAGCAGGCCAGCCGTTGCAGCCAATGCGGCGTGCCCTTCTGTTCGGTGCATTGCCCGCTCAACCAAAACATTCCGGACTGGCTGAAGCTCACCGCCGAGGGCCGGCTGGAGGAAGCCTACGAAGTCGCCGCCGCGACCAATTCCATGCCCGAGATCTGCGGCCGCATCTGCCCGCAGGACCGCTTGTGCGAGGGCAATTGCGTCATCGAGAAGGGCTTCGAGAGCGTCACCATCGGCGCGGTCGAGCGATACATCACGGATACCGCTTGGGAGAACGGCTGGGTCAAGCCGCCATCCCCGCGCCAGGAGCTGCCGCACAGTATCGGGATCATCGGCGCCGGCCCGGCCGGCCTCGCCGTGGCGGAACGGCTGCGCAGCCGCGGCTGGCAGGTTCATGTCTACGACCGCTACGACCGCGTCGGCGGCCTGCTGATCTACGGCATCCCGAATTTCAAGCTGGAGAAGGATGTCGTCCTCCGCCGCTGGAAGCAATACGAGGCGGGCGGCATCCACTTCCACCTGAACGTCGCCATCGGCACCGACATCACCCTGGCCGAGCTGCGCGCCCGGCACGATGCGGTCTTCATCGCCACCGGCGTCTACAAGGCGCGCGACATCGAGACGCCGGGCAGCGGCCTCGGCGGCATCGTCCCGGCGCTCGACTACCTGACCGCCTCCAACCGCGACAACCTTGGCGATGCCGTCCCGGAATTCACCTCCGGCGCGCTCGATGCCAAGGGCAAGCGGGTGGTCGTGATCGGCGGCGGCGATACCGCCATGGATTGCGTCCGCACCGCCATCCGCCAGGGCGCCGCCGCCGTCACCTGCCTCTACCGGCGGGACAAGGCGAATATGCCGGGCTCCATGCGCGAGGTGAAGAACGCCGAGGAAGAAGGCGTCGAATTCACCTGGCTCGCCGCGCCCGAGGGGTTTGTCGGAGACGGCACCATCACCGGCGTCCGCGCCATCCGCATGCATCTCGGCCTGCCGGACGCGACCGGCCGGCAGCAGGTCGCGCCGATCGCCGGCAGCGGCTTCACCATCCCCTGCGACCTCGCCATCAAGGCGCTCGGCTTCGATCCCGAGGATCTGCCCGGGATGTTCGGCGAGCCAGGGCTGAGCATCAGCCGCTGGGGCACCTTGAAGGTGCACCAGCGCACCATGATGACGGCGCTGCCCGGCGTCTTCGCCGGCGGCGACATCGTGCGCGGCGCCTCGCTGGTGGTCTGGGCCATCCGCGACGGCCGCGACGCCGCCGAGCAGATCCATGCCTATGTCACAGCCAAGGCGGGCGCCTCGCTCGCCGCAGCGGCGGAGTGAAGCCGATGACCGAATCCGGCGCCGAATTCATCACGGCCTATGCGGCCAATACCGCGACCCTGGCCGATGCCCATATCGACCTGACCGAGCATGACGCCTGCGGCGTCGGCCTGGTCGCCGCCATCAACGGCCGCGCCTCCCGCCAGGTGGTGCAGGCCGGCATCGATGCGCTGAAGGCGGTCTGGCACCGCGGCGCCGTCGATGCCGATGGCAAGACCGGCGACGGCGCCGGCATCCACATCGAGATCCCGCAGGATTTCTTCGCCGAGGTGGTCCAGCGCGGCGGCGACCGCATGCGCCCCGGCCGTATCGCGGTCGGCATGGTCTTCCTGCCGAAGACCGATTTCGGCGCCCAGGAACGCTGCCGCCAGATCGTCGAGACCGAGATCCTCGCTGCCGGCTACGCTATCTATTCCTGGCGCCAGGTGCCGATCGACGTCGCCTGCATCGGCGAGAAGGCCAATGCGACGCGGCCCGAGATCGAGCAGATCCTGATCTACGACCCGGAGCTGCGCGACGAGGCGATCTTCGAGCGCGACCTCTTCGTCATCCGCCGCAAGATCGAGAAGCAGGCGATCGCGGCGCAGATCAGCGAACTGTATCTCTGTTCGCTCTCCTGCCGGTCGCTGATCTACAAGGGCATGTTCCTGGCCGAGAGCCTCTCGGTCTTCTACCCCGACCTGCTCGATGCGCGCTTCACCTCGCGCTTCGCGATCTACCACCAGCGCTACAGCACCAATACCTTCCCCACCTGGAAGCTGGCGCAGCCTTTCCGCATGCTCGCCCACAACGGCGAGATCAACACGCTGAACGGCAACGTCAACTGGATGAAGAGCCACGAGACGCGGCTGTCGCATCCGCTGCTCGATGCCCATCTCGACGACATCAAGCCGGTGGTCCAGGCCGGCGGCTCCGATACCGCAACGCTCGACAACGTCTTCGAGCTGCTGGTCCGCGGCGGCCGCGACGCGCCCATGGCGAAGTCGATGCTCATCCCGGAAA
>JAQGIA010000416.1 GCA_028291445.1 Belnapia sp. | reverse complement strand
AACCAGACGATGAAGCGGAACTTCAGCGCGAAGTCCAGCATGGCCGCATAGCCGCGCTCGATCGCCCTCAGGAAGCGTTCCAGCACCCGCTCCACCATTCCCGGCTTCTGATGCGCCGGCAGCCGGGAGGCCATCAGCGGCGTCAGGGTGAGCGAGACGATGCAGGAGGCGATGACCGAAAGGCAGACGGTGGCGGCGAAGGCGTTGAACACCCGTCCCACCACGCCGCCCATCAGCAGGATCGGCAGGAAGACCGCGACCAGCGAGATGGTGATGGAGAGCACGGTGAAGCCGATCTCGCGCGAGCCCTTGATGGCCGCGGGGATGGGCGCCATGCCCTCCTCCATGTGGCGCATGATGGCTTCCAGCACCACGATGGCGTCATCCACCACCAGCCCGACCGCGATCGTCAGGCCCAGCAGGGTGACGTTGTCGATGCCGTAGCCCAGCACGTACATCAGGCCGAAGGCGACGCAGAGGCTGATCGGCACCGCTATGGTGGGGATCAGCGTGGCGCTCAGCCGGCGCAGGAAGACGAAGCAGACCAGCACCACCAGGCCGATGGCGATGACCAGGCTTTCCTGCACGTCATGCACCGCGGCGCGGATCGACAGCGACCGGTCCAGCATGACGTTGATCCTGGCGCCCGGCGGCAGCGCCGCCTCCAGTGCCGGGATGCTGGCCTTCACGCCATCGACCACGTCGACGGTATTCGCATCCGGCTGCCGCAGCACGGCCAGCACCAGGGCGCGGTCGTCGTTGCGCCAGGCGGCGATGCGCTCGTTGGCGACGCCATCGGCGACCGAGGCGATCTCGTTCAGCCGCACCGGGGAGTTCGGCCGGCCGGCGACGACGAGGTTGCCGAAGGCCGCGGCGTCCTGCGGCTGGTCGTTGGCGCGTAGCGTGAGCTGCTGCCGCTGGCCGTTCATCAACCCGACCGGGGTCGCCGAATTGGCCTGGGCGATGGCCTGTTGCATGGTGTCGAAGGCGAGGCCCATGGCGGCGATGCGGTCCGGGTCGAGCCGGACGCGCACGGCATAGAGCTGCTCGCCGAAAACCTGCACCTGCGCCACGCCGGGCACGCGGGACAGCGCCGGGCTGACGATCGTGCTGACCAGGTCGTTCAGGTAGTACAGCGGCTTGTCGCCGCCCGAGATGGTCAGCAGCACCACCGGCGCATCGGCCGGGTTCACCTTGCGGTAATTGGGCGGTACCAGCATGTCGACCGGCAGGCGCCGCTGCGCCCGGGTCAGCGCCGCCTGCACGTCCTGCGCCGCCGCGTCGATGTTCTTGGTCAGCACGAATTGGACGGTGATCTGCGAGGTGTCCTGCCCGTTGATCGAACTCATCGTGTCGACACCGGCGATGCTCGACAATTCGCGTTCGATCGGCAGGGCGACGGAGGTCGCCATGGTTTCCGGGCTGGCGCCGGGGACATTGGCGAAGATGGTGATGACCGGGAAATCGACCCGCGGCACGGCGGCGACCGGCAGCCTGGTCTAGGCGATGATGCCGGCGATGATCGCGGCGACGGAGAGCAGCCCGGTCATCACCGGGCGGCGGATGCAGAGTTCGGAGATGTTCATCCTGGCCGCTCCCGGTACCGGTTACTGGACGCTGGAGACGCGCTGCGGCGCGTTGCGCTCCACCGCGCGGGTGCCCTCGGTGACGCGCTGGGCGCCATCGACGATCACCTTCTCCCCGGGTTGCAATTCGCCGGTCACCACGGCGCGGTCGCCGGCCACCCGGACCAGCTCGACCGCGCGGCGCTGGGCGGTGTTGTCGGGCGCCAGCACGAAGACGAAACGCCCGGTCTGGCCGGTCTGCACCGCCGGGCCGGCCACCGTGATGGCATTCTCCTGCACCCGCGGGATCATCCGCACCTGGACGTATTGCCCGGGCCAGAGCCGGAAGTCGCCGTTGGTGAAACGGGCCTTCAGCAGGATCGTGCCGGTGGTGATATCGACCGCGCTGTCGACGAAGACCAGCGTGCCTTCCGCCGGGGCATCGGACTCGCCCTCGGCGCGGACCCGGACCTTGGGCGGGTCGCGGTACATGGCGGCGCGCACTTCCGGCAGCCAGCGTTCGGGAATGGCGAACTGAACCAGGACGGGGTCCATCTGGGTCAGCGTGGTGATGGCGGTCACCTCCGCCTGGCGAACGAAATTGCCGGCGCGCAACGGGATGGCGCCCAGCCGGCCGTCGATCTCGGCGGTGATGGTGGCGAATTCGATGCTGAGCTTGGTCTGCTGGATCAGCGCCTCGGTCGCCCGGGCGTTCGCGGCGGCGGCCAGCGCATCGGCCTGGGCCTGCTCGAACCGCTGCTGGGAGGCGAAGCTTTCGCCGCGCAGCGACTGGTAGCGCTGGGCATCGGCCTGGGTCCGCGCCTGCTGCGCCCGGTTGCTGGCCAGTTGGGCCTCCTGCTGCGCCAGGATCGCCTGGTTGAGCCTGGCGTCCAAGGTAAACAGCGGCTGGCCGCGGCGGACCAACTGCCCTTCGGTGACATGGACGCGCTCGATCTGCCCATCCACCCGGGTGCGGATGGTGACGACCGATTCCGAGGCGACGATGCCATTGGCCAGGACCTCGATCGGCACCGCGCCACGCTGCACCGGGTCGGTGGTGACCGGCACCCCACCGCCGGCCGGTTGCGCCATGGCCGGTGGCCCGGCGACCAGGGCGACAATCACGGCCGTTGCCAGCGCCAGGCCGCGCGACAAGGAAAGGCGACCAGGGCACGGGTCGGGGTGCCGCAAGCGCGGCAGGTGGCGTCGCGTCATTCGTCTCGGTCCTTCGGCCGCGGTCGCGGCGCTACACCCGGCGAAGGTCAGCCTGGCATGGAATGGTTATACGGCGGATTACCAGCGCACCCACGCGGCAGCTTCGAATTGAGTCGGTCGACTGTCCATACAAGGACACGAGACGCAAACTTATGCTCCCGGTGCCCAGGTCAACGAGCAAACCAATAAGCAAGCTTTGTGCCAAATATGGTGCGGCGCCAAATGCGCAAGGCCTGCCCGATTTGTCTGCGGTCGTCCGGTCTTCATCCCTTGTCAGCCCGGGGTGTGGCATGATCGCCGGGTCCAGGATCGCGAAAGTCCCCAAGCATGCGTTTGCTCCTCCTGCTGTTCGGCCTGTTGTGCATGGCGCCGACGGTATCGGCCCAGGGCTTCGACCTGCCCGGGGTCTCGGCCGATGCGGAAGCCTGGCAGCGCGACCTCAGCCGCCGCTTTCCGGCCGGCGCCACCGCGCAGCAGAAGCTCGCTGCCGAGCAGCGTGCCGCCCAGGCGGAACGCGCCAGCAACTGGGCCGCCGCCGCCCAGGCCTGGGAAGACCGGGTCGCCGGCGGCGATCCCAAGCCCGAGCACTGGCTCGCCCTCGGCCGCGCCCAGTTGCAGAAGACCCCGCCGGATGCCAGCCGTGCCCTGCAGGCCGCCTGGATGAATTTCCAGACCGTGCCCGGCGGCGCGCCGGAGATCCCGTCACTGCTGCTCATGGCGGAGGCATTGCAGCGGCTGGACCGTCCCGCCCAGCAGATCCAGGCGCTCGGCGCGGTGCTGGAACGGGCGCCGGACAATCCGCGCTTTCGCCAGATGCTGACCGAGGCCCGCCGCGCCGCCGGCCTGCTGGTTGCCCGCATCAATACCGAGGCCGAGGCCGAGCCGGCCCGCGCCTGCCTCGCCTTCACCGTTCCCCCGGCCCGGCGCACCGATTGGCAGCCGCAGGACTGGGTGCGGGCGGAACCCGCCATCCCCGGGATGGCGGTGCTGCGGGAAGGCGACCAGATCTGCGTTGTCGGCCTGCCGAATGGCACCACCACCCGGCTGCTGCTGCGGGCCGGCCTGCCGGGCGAGGATGGACTGCGGCTCAACCGCGACGTC
>JAQGIA010000387.1 GCA_028291445.1 Belnapia sp. | reverse complement strand
GTCGCATGGATATCGGCGACCATGCCGCAGCCGAGGCGCGTGCGCAGCCGGTCCTCGATGCCCGCGAGATCGGAGGGCGACTTGTCCGACGACACGATGATCTGCTTGCCTTGATCGACCAGCGCATTGAAGGTGTGGAAGAATTCTTCCTGCGTATTGTCCTTGCCGATCAGGAATTGCAGGTCATCGATCATCAGCACGTCGACCGCCCGCAGCGTTTCCTTGAACTCCATGGTGTTCTGGGAGCGTAGCGCGGCGATGAAGCGGTACATGAATTTCTCGGCGGACATATAGGCGACGGTCCGCTGCGGGTCATGCGCCCGGATCGCCCAGGCGGTCGCATGCATCAGATGGGTCTTGCCCAGGCCCACCCCGCCATAGAGGAACAGCGGGTTGAACCCGGGCGAGGCCGGCTTCTCCGAGACCCGCCGGGCGCAGGCATGGGCGAATTCATTCGGCTTGCCGACGACGAAGGTATCGAAGGTGAAGCGCGCCTCGAGCGGCACCACCCAATCCGAGCGGGATTCCGGCGTCGACCGCGGCTCCAGACGGGGTACCAGCGCCTCGGCCAAGCCAACCGTGGCGCCTGCGGCCCGGTCCGATACCTCGGAATTCAGTAGGGCCGGCTCGGCGATGGGGGTGGCGGAGACCCGGATATCGACCCGCCGCACAGCCGGGTCCTCGGCCTGCCAGAGCAGCCGCAGCCGGTCGCCGTAATGGCTGTTCACCCAATCCCGCAGGAAGCGGGTCGGCAACAAAATAACGGCGTCTTCGCCTTCGATCCCGGCCAGGGTCATCTGGCGCAGCCAGGTGCGATACTCGACCTCGCCGACTTCCTCACGCAGACGGCCGCGGATGCGGGCCCAGCCCGCTGCCATATGTCCGGACGATTGGGGGGGCAAGCGGCCGGCCTCCTGTTCCATCCCTGCACATGCCAGCAGACGCCAGCCCGGAATCGCGCCTGGGAACTACCCGGGCACGGTGTCAGGCTAAACGGCGCTTCGGGGGAGTGAGCTGCCCGTCAATCCGACGGGCTGGATGTTACCGCGCCCTTAAAGTCCGGGTAAATAGCAACTTTACTCAGACTTCGATGAGCCAAGCACGACGCAGTAATGCCAACAACAGATTACGGCATTCGACGCAATGCCGATGCCGCAACACATATTGTTGTCAAATCAATGGTAGGCTAGCAAGCAGATGCAACATCCGCCGAGCGATGTCGCCTGGATCAGGCGCTGATCGACTTCACCCGGGCGGAAAGCCGCGACAGCTTGCGAGCCACGGTATTGGCGTGGAACACGCCCTTGGTCGCTGCGCGCTGCATCTCAGGCTGCGCCGCCTTCAATGCTTCCTGCGCCTGCGACTTGTCGCCGGTCGCGATGGCGGTTTCCACCTTGCGCAGGAAGGACCGAACCCGGGACCGCCGCGCGCGGTTGCGGATCGTCCGCTTCTCGTTCTGACGGATGCGCTTGCGGGCGGAAGCCGTGTTCGCCATGGCGGGTTATCTTCAACTCTGAGCAAGGGTGATTCGGATGGCGCAGTCCCATAGGCCCGGGGGCCCCAGGCTGCGCAAGGAACGGGCTTCTACCGTCCGCTCCCCTGCCACGTCAAGCGGGCCAGCCTCGCCGTGCCGTGGCGGGGCAGGGCATGCTGCGCCTCAGCGATTGCCGAAGGCAGCCTTCCGCTTGGCCGCGAAGGCCGCCATGCCTTCCTTCTGGTCCTCGGTGGCGAATAGCGCCTGAAAGGCCCGGCGCTCGAATTTAACGCCTTCCGCCAGCGTCGTCTCGAAGGCGCGGTTCACCGCCTCCTTGGCCATGGCGACGGAGGGGGCGGAAAGCGTGCCGATCTTCTCCCCGGCCTTCACCGCCTCGGCCACCACCTCGGCCAGCGGTACGACGCGGGCGACCAGGCCGGACCGCTCCGCCTCCGCCGCATCCATCATCCGCGCGGTCAGCACCAGATCCATCGCCTTGGCCTTGCCTATGGCCCGCGTCAGCCGCTGGGTGCCGCCGGCGCCAGGAATGACGCCCAGGTTGATCTCGGGCTGGCCGAATTTCGCATTGTCGGCAGCAATAATGAAGTCACACATCATCGCCAGCTCGCAGCCGCCGCCCAGCGCATAGCCGGCGACCGCGGCGATGACCGGTTTCTGCACGTAAGTCACCGCCTCCCAGCGCTTACCGATGAAATCATCGAGATAGACCGCAGGGAAGCTGCGCGACTGCATCTCCTTGATGTCGGCGCCAGCGGCGAAGGCCTTGTCGTTGCCGGTGATGACGATGGCCGCCACTTCCGGATCGGCATCGTAGCCGCGGAGCGCCTGGCCTAGCTCGTCCATCAACTGGTCGCATAGCGCGTTCAGCGCCTGCGGCCGGTTGAGGCGGATCAGCGCCACCCGGCCCTGCCGCTCCGTCAGGATCATCGTATACTCGGCCATGGGGTTCTCCTCCGTCTTGGCGAGGAGGATATCAGCGCTGGAGCTTCGGGCAATGGAAGGTGGCGCGGCCCGCCTGCACGAAGCGGCGGATGCCCTCGCACGCCGGCGGGCCGGGACAGGCCTCGCAGGGCAGGCCCACCCGGTCATAGACCTTGAAGCGTTCCTGGAAGAAGCCGATCCCGCCATCCGCCTGGACATAGTCGCGCAGCGATGACCCGCCGGCTGCGATGCTCTCCTCCAACACCGCCTTGATCGCCGGCACCAGCCGCAGCGTTCGCACCCCGGCGACGCTGGCGGCCAGGCGCTTCGGCGAAATCCGTGCCCGGAACAGTGCCTCGGACACATAGATATTGCCGAGCCCGGCGACTACCTTCTGGTCCAGCAGCGCCGCCTTGATCGGGGTCTGCTTCGCCGCCAGGGCGGCGGACAGCACGGCGGGGGTGAAGGCCGCCTCCAGCGGCTCCGGGCCGAGCCCGGCCAGCAACCGATGGCCATCCTCGGCCGCGGTAGGCACCAGGTCGATGCTGCCGAAGCGACGCGGGTCGACGAAGCCGACCCGGATGCCCTCCTCGGTCTCCAGCGAGAGATGCTCATGCGCGATCGGCGCATTGGGCAGGTCGGTGGCTGGCCGCGCCACCATCCGGCCCGACATGCCGAGATGGATCAGCATGGAATCCCCGCCCGAGAGCCGCATCAGCATGTATTTGGCCCGGCGCCGGAAGCTCTCGACCCGGCTGCCGACCAGCCGGGCGGCGAGGCCATCCGGGAAGGGCCAGCGCAAATCCGGCCGGCTGATGGCAGCGGCGCGGATCACCCGGCCCTGCAGCACCACGGCCAGACCGCGCATCACCGTCTCGACTTCCGGCAGTTCAGGCATAGGTTCCGCGTCACCCCCGCGGAGCCTATGGTGCCCCAGCATGACCGATAGCAATACCCCCGCCGGCCCAACCGGCGCCGAGACGATCGACTTCGGCTACCGCGAGGTGCCGCGCGCCGCCAAGGCCAGCCTGGTGCGGGAGGTCTTCGACAGCGTTGCCCCGCGCTACGACCTGATGAACGATCTGATGTCGCTCGGCCTGCACCGCGCCTGGAAATCTGCCTTCGTCGCCGCCATTGCAGCGTCGCCGCGCGAAGCCTTGCTGGACCTCGCCGGCGGCACCGGCGATATCGCCTTCCGTGCCCTGGAGGCGGGCGCCGGGCGGGTCATCCTGTCCGATATCAACCCGGCGATGCTCCAGGTGGCCCAGGGCCGGGCGCTGGAACGCGGCCTTGCCGCCGGGCTCGCCTTCGTCTGCGCCGATGCCGAGCATATTCCGCTGCCCGACCGCAGCGTGGAGAAGGTCTCGATCGCTTTCGGCCTGCGTAACTGCACCGACAAGCCGGCGGTCCTGCGGGAGGCCCGGCGTGTGCTGCGCCCCGGCGGGCGCTTCCACTGCCTGGAATTCAGCCGGGTCGAGGTCGCCGCCCTGGCGCCGCTCTATGATGCCTGGTCCTTCAAAGTGCTGCCGCGCCTTGGCGCCCGCGTCGCCCAGGATGCCGCCAGCTACCAATACCTGGCCGAGAGCATCCGCATGTTCCCCGATCAGGCGACGCTGGCCGGGCTGATGCGCGACGCCGGGCTGGAGCGGGTGGCGCATCGGAGCCTGGCGGGCGGCATCGTCGCCATCCATACCGGCTGGCGGCTGTAGGAGCTGCGTCGCCACCCCTGCTGCACCGCAACCCGAGCCGTAGTATACGTTAATGCGAACGGGGCTTCGTGGCGCGGCAGCGCGGCGGAGGCGAGCAGCAAAAGGGGCCAGCGCGACCCATGATCGATCAACCGGAGGCCAGCTACCGCCTCGCCACGGCGGCCCGCGCCCGGGCCGAGGCGATGCCGCGCCGTGGCCCGATACCGGCACCGCCCCGCCGCCACCAGGCGGCGCCCGATGATGCGAATTCGGAGCAAGACGCCACGCAGGTGATGCCTTCGCCCAGCCTGAGGCCCGAGCCGCCGGCCGAGGCGGCATCACCGCCCGCCACCCCGGAGACCGCCGAAGGGGCCGGTCCCGACCCCGAGGCCTGGGTCAGCCTGACCGATTGCAGCCTGACCAACCCCTCCGGCCCGCCTGTGCTGGTGCCACTGGCGCTGCTGCATCCGGAATTCGGCGTCGCCCTGCTCGGCGTGCCCGAGGCGGCGGCGGCCGCCGCCGAGGCGGCCTTCCGCCGTCGGCTGGATGCGGCGCATTTCGCCGCCATCTTCCCCGGCCATCTGCCGGTGGCGACGCTGGCGATGCTGCCGGGTGAGCCGCTGAACCTGCAACGCCGGCTGGCCGCCGCCTTCGCGAGCCTGCCGCCGCTGAGCCTGGCCGGCGGCGACGGCTGGGTCGCAGTGGTCCGCCGTGCGCTGCTGGTCCGCCCGCCGATGCGCCCATCCCGGCCAGGGGTGGAGGCGGCCAACCTGCCGCCCGCTCCACCGGCCGGGCTGCCCACCCGCAGCTGGCGCTGGCCGTTGGCCGGGCTGACCGGAGCCGCGGTGCTGGTCGGGCTGATGCTCGGCCTGACCCATGGGCCGGCCGAGGCGCCACAGCAGGCAGGGCCGAACGGCACTGCAGCGCCGGACCAAACGAGCGGAGCCGAGGCGCCCGTCCGCCCCACTGCCGCCTCGCCTTCTGCCAAGGCGCCGCCCGCCGCGCCGGCTGTCGCGCCGGCCGTCGTTCCTCCGGCCCTACCGCCTGTGGCCGCGACCCTGCCGGAGCCGGCGCCGCCCGCCCGCGTCGTGGCACCTCCCGCGATAGCCCCGCCGGCCGTAACCCTGCCGCGCGTCCTGGTTCGCAGCGCTGCCAATCTTCGTGCCGCGCCGGATACCCGCGCCGCCGTTCTCCGCACTGCCCCGCGCGGCGAAGCCTTCCGGGTGCATGGCCAGGCACCCGGCGGCTGGATCCAGGTCGGCGGTGCCCAGCCGGAGGGCTGGATCTACGGCAATCTGCTGAGCGACATCCTGCCATAGTCGCCGGCAGCCACTACAGCGCCAGCGTCCCCTGCCGGCGCCGGCGCGCATCCAGCCGGCGCATCACCGGCGTCACCGTCACCCCATGCAGCCCGACCGAGATCAGCACGGTCAGCCCGACCACTGCCCAGAGCTCGGCCATCTCCGGGAAGCGGGCGGCATTGGCGGCGAAGGCCAGGTAATAGAAGCTGCCGAGGCCGCGGATGCCGAAGAAGGCGATGGCGCCGCGTTCGGCCAGCGGCTGGGTGGTGCCGATCATGGCCGCCATCCCCGCCAGCGGCCGCACCAGGAAGATGAAGACCAGCGCCGCGGTCACCGCCGGCCAACCCAGCCCATCCAGCAGCCCACCCGCCAGCGCGCCGCCGAACAGCACCAGTAGCACCATCATCAGCAGCCGCTCGGTCTGCTCGGCGAAGTCGTGCAACCTGTCGTGGTAGCGGTGGTGCCGCTCGGCGCTGCGCATCGCCAGGGCGGCGACGAAGACCGCGACGAAGCCATAGCCATGCACCAGCTCGGTCAGCCCATAGGCGAGCAGGGTCGCGCCGAGCGCCACGAAACCATCCCCGGTGCGGGACAGCCGGGCCCGGTTCGGCATGCGGAAGGTCAGCCAGCCCAGCAGCCGGCCGATGCCCCAGCCCGCCGCCACCCCGGCCACCAGCTTCCAGGCCACGTCGACCCCAAGCCAATGCCCGGCCCAGAGCGTCGGATCGGTGCCCACCAGCGCCACCGCCACCGCCAGGTTGACGAAGGGGAAGGCCAGCCCATCGTTCAGCCCGGCTTCGGCTGTCAGGGTGAAGCGGACCTCATCCTCCTCGCCCGAGCGTGGTGGGCCGACCTGTACATCGGAAGCCAGCACCGGGTCGGTCGGCGCCAGCGCCCCGCCCAGCAGCACCGATGCGGCGGTGCCGAGCCCGAGCAGCCAATGCCCGACCAGCCCGATGCCGAGGATCGATAGCGGCATGGCGATGCCGAGCAGCCGCCAAGTCAGCGTCCATTCCCGCCAGGCGAGCGGCCGGTCCAGCTTCAGCCCGGCGCCGGTCAGGGCGACGATCACCACCAGCTCGCACAGCCGCTCGGCCGCGGCCGGGTAGCCCAGCGGGTTCGGCGTATCGCCGCCGATCAAGGCAAAGACGGCATAGCCGGCGCCGATGCAGAACATCGGCAGCGACAGTGGCAGTTCGCGCAGCACCATGGGCAGCCAGGCCACCAGCAGGATCAATCCGCCGGTGCCGACGAGCAATAGAATGTAAGGGTCCATGGGGGAGCAACGCCGCAGCCGTGGCGGAATTCCACGGCTGGCGGCGGTTGCCGGCGTTTATTGGCCGGCGCCGCCGCCCGGAGCCCGGTTGACCGCCGGCCCGGTGCGCCTGCAATGGTGGCGAGGAAACCCAACCGAAAGGATCCCCGCATGGCCGATATCCGCGTGAAGTCCGAGATTGCCGGCTCCGTCTGGAAGATCCTGAAGCAGCCCGGGGATGCGGTCGCCGCGGACGAGGATCTGCTGCTGCTCGAATCGATGAAGATGGAGATCCCGGTTGCCGCTCCCCGGGCCGGCACCCTGCATGAAATCCTGGTGGCGGAAGGCGAGGCCATCGCCGAGGGCGACGTATTGCTGGTGATCCGCGCCGGTTGACGCCCCCCACCTTTCCCCGCCCTATCCCACTGCGCTAGTTTCGCGCCACACGCGGTGGGAGCAAGGCCTTGGCGCAGACACCCGGCTCGGACGCGGCGATCGCCGAAACCTGGTCCCAGGGCAAGGGCTACGAGCTGGAATTCTGGCGCATGGTGGCGACCAATACGCCGCCCTGTCCGCCCGACTACCACGCCGAGATCGTCGCCCGTTGCAACCCGGAGGCCGAGATCCATCCGGCCTTCATCGCCCGCATCGTCACCGCTCCGCTCGATGAGGCGGTGCTGCTCGACATCGCCGCCGGCCCGGTCTCCTCGGTCGGCTGGAAATTCGAGGGCCGGCGGCTGAACGTCGTGCCGATCGACGCCCTGGCCGAGGATTACGCCGCCATCCTGGCCGAGGCCGGGCTGCGCGCCCCGGTCCCGACCCGCCCGGGCCATGCCGAGGACCTTGCCAGCATCTTCCCCCCAGCCTCCATCGACTTTGCCCATATGCGCAACGCGCTCGACCACTGCTACGACCCGATGAAGGTCATCCGCGGCGCGCTCACCGTGCTGAAGCCTGGCGCCACCTTCCGCATCGACACCATCGTCAACGAGGCGGTGATCGAGGGCTACCAGGGCTTCCACCAATGGAACATCGAGCGCCGCGGCGATCGGCTGGTGATCTGGCGGCCCGGCATCGAGCATGACGTCGCCGCCGAATTGCCCCATGCCGAGGTAACGCTCGACGGCGGCGAACACTGGCTCTTCATCCATATCCGCCGCCTCGCCTGATAGCATGCGCGTCACCATCCTCGGTGCCGGCGCGGTCGGCGGCTGGCTGGCCGCCGGCCTGGCCCGGGGCGGCTTGCCCATCGGCATCCTCGCCCGCGGCGCCAGCCTCGCCGCCCTGCGCGACCGGGGCCTGACCTTGCTCGACGGCGAGCGGCGTGAGGTCTTTCCAGTCCAGGCCACGGATGACCCTGCGGCGCTAGCCGGTGCCGATATCCTGTTGCTCGGGCTGAAAGGCCAGGACCTGCCCGCCGCCTTGCCGCTGATCCAGCGGTTGCGCGGACCGGAAACCCTGGTGGTGCCGGTGCAGAACGGCATTCCCTGGTGGTTCTTCCAGGGCTTCGGCGGCCCGGCCGAAGGGTTGGTGCTGCCAGCCATCGATCCCGGTGGCGCCCTGGCCGCTGCCATCCCGCCCGCGCATCTGCTCGGCGGCGTCGCCCATGTCGGCGCCAGCACCCCGGCGCCGGGCACCATCCGGCTGATGAAGCAGGACCGGATGCTGCTCGGCGACCCTTCCGGCCGGCACCCGGCGGCGCTGGCCGGGCTGGTCGCCGCGCTGCGGGCCGGCGGCGTTCCGGCCGAGACGGTGGGCGATATCCGCCGCGAGGTCTGGCTGAAGCTCTGGGGCAATTGCACCATGAACCCGCTGAGCGCGCTCTGCCGGGCGGATATGCAGGCCATGCTGGAGGATGCGGGGGTGCGGGGCCTGGTCGAGGCGATGATGGCCGAGATGGCTGCCATCGGCGACCGCATCGGCCTGCCGCTGATCGGTGCCCCGGGCACCCCCGGCGCTACCGCCATCGCCGAGCGCATCGCCGTTACCCGCCGGCTGGGCGCTTTCCGCACCTCCATGTTGCAGGATCTGGAGGCCGGCCGTGCGCTGGAACTCGGCCCGGTGCTGGGCGGGCTGGTGGAACTGGCGGCGCATCTTGGCCAACCGGCGCCGGCGCTGGCCGGCATCCATGGGCTGACCCGGCTGCTGGCCGCGGGCTTGCGGACCCCCGGCCTTGCCTGACTTGTCGCACTGAACCGCAACGGCCCTGAAGCGTCTCTACAGCATGGACAGGATCGCCCGACGCCTCTGGCTGCTTGGCCTCGCCTCCCTGGTGGCGCCCGCGGCAGCTGCCCAGGAGCCGCGCACCACCAAGCCGCGCACCACCAAGCCGCGTCCGCCGGCTCGCCACCGCCCGCCGAAGACCAGCCCGCGAGTCGCCGAGACCCCACCGCCGCCCGCCCCGCCGCCGCCAGCGATCGACGGGCCCGCCCCGCCATCCCGCATCCCGGGGCTGGAGCCGGCCCCGGTGCCGAGCAGCGCCGTCCAACGACCGCTGGCCGACCGCCAGCCCCGGCCACAATTCTTGCTCGGCCTGCCAACCGCCCCCGAGCTGTTTCAGGGCGAGAGCTTTAGCCGCGCAGACCCGGCGCCCGATCGCCGTCCCGCGCCTGGCACCGAATGGCTGCCCTCGCCGGGCGGCCAGTTGCGCCTGCCCTTCTAGCGCCCTTTGGCCCACCGGGCAGCCATGCCAAGCTGCCCGCCGATCCCCGAAGGACCGCCATCATGCCCGAGCCGCTGCTGATCCTGGGGGCCGGCGGTCATGGCCGCGCCTTGATCGAGCTGCTGCACGACCTGCCCGGTTATGTCCTGGCCGGGCTGGTCGACCGCGACCCCACTCCCCGCGCCATGCTCGGCGTGCCGGTGCTGGGCGATGAGGCGATCCTGCCGGGCCTGTTCGCCGGTGGGGTCCGGCTGGCCTGCATCGCCATCGGCGACAATGGCGCGCGCTTGGCCGCTGCCATCCGGCTGGAAACTTTGGGCTTTACCCTGCCGGCGCTGGTCCACCCCTCGGCCATCATGGCCCGCAGCGCCCAACTCGGCCCCGGTACGGTGGTGCTGCCGCGAGCGGTGCTCGGGGCCCTGGTGCGGGTCGGGCGCCTGGCCATCATCAATACCGGCGCCATCGCCGAGCATGACACGGTGGTGGGGGAGGGCGCGCATATCGGCCCCGGTGCGGCGCTGAGCGGCGGCGTCCGCGTCGGGGCGCGAGCCCTCGTGGGGGCAGGGGCCGCCTGCCGGCCCTATGTGACGATCGGCGAGGATGCGGTGATCGGCACCGGAGCGGGGGTGGTGGCGGATGTCCGGGCGGGGATGCGGGTCGGCGGGGTCCCGGCCCGACCACTGGCCCCGCCATGCTTGCCACGCTGACCCGCAGCGGAGCCATCCTCGAAAGCTTGCGTCGTTACAGGCATGGCCTTGCACCCAGGCGTTATTTATCCATAGCCGCCGAAATGCGGTGCGACACCCAATACCGCTCGTTCGAAGCTGGGTTTGCTTGGTGCTGGGGCGCAACGTCCTTGATTTGATCCTGACCACCGCAGTGCCGCGGTTCGATGGTGTCCGGACCGACGCGCTGCGGCTGGCTGGCGATTCAAAAGTCCAATTGACGCGGATCCCAACGCCTGCCGCTGCCACGGCCATTGTTCCATCGGCACCGATCGCTGCAGGGCGGAAATGCCGAAGCTTCAGCGCCTCCCCGGTGGCCGGGCCGCCGGCTGCCAGTACGCCGGGGCCGGATAAGCGGACCGCCTCGGTGGTGGCAGGCGGCCATAGCTGACGCCTCCTGGCGTATCCGACGCCCAAGCCAGACGGATCGATATCGGTTCTTTTTTGATTCGATCATTTTATGGCTGCGCAGCATGGATTGTTGCGATATCGTCACGCCTTCGATGCCAGCCACGAAAAAATCTCCGATGCATGGGTCAAGGCAGGCCTTATGAACACTGCGTTGCTGACTTCGGTCGCTTGGTCGGGCCGACCTGCAGCCACCCTTGTCGACCAGCTCCTGGTCCCGCCGGATGAAGCCGGGCGAACCGGTTCAAGTCGCAATAGCGCCCTTCAGGACAGGAATGGCCGGGTGGATGCGGAGGTCGGCTCCTCCCCATCGTGGTTGAGTCCCACCCTGGACCCGCCCGACATGCCGTCGGCCGAGGTGGCAGCAACCACGGTGCCCAATCCGATGCTGGCCGCGGCCCGGCTTCTGTTGAGCCAGGGACAGCTCCAGGCAGCCCACGAATTGCTGCGGGAAGTTCCGCATCAGGGAATAGACCGGCGCAACGCCGTCCGGCTTTCCCTTGCCGCCGCGACGCTGGACCTCGAGTTCACCAGCCTCATCGCCCGGGCCGACACGGCGCGCGACCGGCAGCATTGGGGGGATGCCGAATACCTCTACTGGCGGTCGCTGGCTCTCTACCCGCTGCATAGCGGCTATATGGTGCAATATGGCCATGCCCTGAAGGAGCAGGGCAAATTGCCGGATGCCGAGGTTGCCTACCGCTCGGCGCTGGCTCTTGGGGAAACCCCGGCGGATTTGCCGGACCATATCGCCCATGTCGCCAGCCTGCTCGGCCATCAGACAATCCCGGTGCCGCTGCCGCTCGGAGTGCCTGTCGCGCCGCCGCTGCTGCCATTGGATGAGGCGCCCTGCCGCGACGATATCGAGCTGGCCTTTGCGCTGCTGCTGCACCGGCCGGCGAGATTGGTCGAAGAGATCCTGCCGCTGATGCGCGAGGCACGGACCAGGCGTGCCGTACTGCTCAACCTGCTTGCCGGCAACGGCACCGTGGTCGCAAACCGGGACCTGATGCTGCTTCTGGCCCAGACGACATGACGGCCATGCACAAGCCTGCAATCAGCATCGTCATCAATACCTGCAACCGGGCCACCACCCTGCGCAGCGCGCTGCATGGCCTCAGCGGCCTGCATTACGACGCCTTTGAAGTCGTGGTGGTGAACGGCCCCTCGACCGACGGCACGGATGCGGTGCTGGCCGAATGGTCCTCGCGCCTCAAGCTGCGGCAGTGCCGGGACCAAAATCTGTCGGTGTCGCGGAACCTCGGCATCGCCGCCGCTGCCGGCGACATCGTCGCCTTCATCGATGACGATGCCGTGCCGCATCCCGACTGGCTGACCTGCCTGGCGACGCAATATGCCGACCCGGTGGTCGGTGCGGTCGGGGGCTTTACCGTGGATAATACGGGCACCCGCTGGCAGGCCCGCAAGACCATCTGCGATCGCTACGGCAATGCCTATCCGGTCTCCGATTTCTTCGACGAGCGGCCGCTGAACCGTCCCGGCTCGCCCTTCTATCCCAGCCTGCTCGGGACCAACTCCAGTTTCCGGATGGCGGCGCTGCGGCAGGTCGGCGGCTTCGACCACGCCTTTGCCTACCTGCTGGACGAAACCGATGTCTGCCTGCGCATCGTCGATGCCGGCTGGCATGTGCGTTACGAACCGACCGCGTTGGTCTTTCACCAATTCGCGCCCAGCGGCATCCGCAATGCAGCGCGCATCGCCCGGACGCTCTACCCCTCGGCCGTCAGCAAGGGGTATTTCGTGGCCCAGCATGGCGCCGCCCAGAACGCTCCCCGCGCGGCGGAGGAAATTACCCGCTACCGGACCGAACTGGCCGCATGCAACGCCTTCTTCGAAACGGAAGGCCAGATCGGCCACGAGCATCGGCAATCCCTCGATCAGGATCTGGCGCTCGGCCTGAATGCGGGTGCCGCATTGGCACGGCGCACGGGTCACCGTGCCAGGGCCGATCTCGACCTTTCGGCCATCCCTGGCCCCTTCCAGCGCTTCGTGCCCGCTGCTGGTCTGCGCATCTGCATGGTCAGCCAAGGCTTTCCACCGCAGGCGGATGCCGGCATCGCCCGCTGGACGGCGATGGTGGCGCGGGAACTGCTCCGCCGTGGCCATATCGTCCATGTCATCACCCAGGCGGATGGCGAGGAAAGCGTCACCCAGCGCGACGGTCTCTGGCTGCATGCGCTGCGGCCCGATCCCGTCGGGGCCGAGGCTCTAACTCTTGATCTGGACCTGCCACCGAATATTGCCGCCTGGAACAACCGGGTCCGGCGGGAGGTGGAGGCACTCAAGAATTTTGGCCTCGATGTCCTGTCCTTCCCGATCTGGGATCTGGAGGCGGTCGCCTGCCTGCATGATCCCAGCATCGCGGTTGTGATGAGCCTGCACACCAGCTACGCCCTGGCCCGGGCCTTCAAGCCGGAATGGGCGGCCCGGCCGCTCTACGAGCATTTCATGGTGCGGAAGATGATCGCGGCGGAGGCCGCCGCCCTGTCCACCGCCCCGCTGCTGCTGGCGAATTCCCGGGCCGTGATCGCTGACCTCGAGGCGGCCTATGGCATCATCCTGCCGGAAAGCCGCATCGTCTTCGCGCCGCATGGCACCTATGACCTGCTGCAGGACCAGCCCGCGCCTCTGCCGCATCCTGGCTACCAGGTCCTGTTTGTCGGCCGGTTCGAGCCGCGCAAGGGCTTCGATCTGGCGGCGGAGGCGGCGCTTGCCCTCGTCGCGGCATTGCCCGAAGCGGAGTTCGTGTTTGCCGGCGGAGAACTCGACCAGCAGGCCTTGGACTCGCTGTCCGAGCCCGTTGCCACGGCAATGAGCGATCATCCTCGCATCCGGTTCCTCGGCGTGCTCGACCGCGCATTGTTGGAACAAGCCTATCGCGACTGCGACGTGGTGATGGTGCCGAGCCGCTACGAATCCTTCGGACTGGTGGCGATCGAGGCGATGGCCGCGGGCAAGCCCGTGGTGGCGCTTGCGACGGGTGGCTTGGTCGAGGTGGTGACCGACGACCAGGATGGTTATCTGATCCCGGACGGGCCGGACGCCGCACTGGGCATCACCGCGGCGGTCCTGCGCCTCGGCCAGGATGCGGCGCTGCGCCATCGTCTCGGCGCCGGCGCCCGGCGCAGCTTCACCGAGCGATTCACTGTCGCGGCCATGGTCGACCAACTCGAACCCGGCTTCCGCCAGGCCGCAGCCATGTCCCGCGAGCGATGGGAGGCTGCCTGAGATGCAGTTCAGCGCTGATGCCGTTCGTCGCGTGTTGACCATGCTGGAGCCTGGCGCAGCCGATCCTGCCGCGGCCCATCGGCTGGCTGAAGACGTCGGCTCCTGGCCCGAGCTTCTGGCGCATCTGCTGCTGCGGCGCGATTCGCTGAAACCTTATCCCGACATCGAAGCGGCCTTGCGCGCCCCGGCAGAGCGGTTCCGCGGTGGCCCGCTCAATCGTCGTCCGAGGGCCGGTCCTGGCGCAGCAGACATGCAGTTCCAGGAGCGTAGCCAGAAGGCCCTGGAGGTTGCCCTGGACGCGCTGCTGGCGGCGGAGCGGGTCGCCGCCACGGCAGCGACGGCGGCTGGTGCAGCGCTGCGCGACCATGTCCTGGCCCATCCACGCCACGGCTTCGACCTGCATCACCGGATACAGACCGACGCCGGCTAGAGCCGCTTCATCGCGGCGGATATCACCTAGGTGCATCCGCCCGAGATGGGTTTGCTCTGGTAATGGACCCGACCCAAAGCCTCAACTCAGGCAACACGCTGCTCTCGCAATCGCCGCGAAGGAAATCCATGGTGAACGCAACTGGCCGACTGATCGGCGGCGTGGCAGGTCCGGATGGCGCACCGGCGATCGGTGAGCTTGAGTATGCCTGTGCGGGCGATTGGGGTGTCCGCATCAGCCCCTATACCCGAAGGGCAACGATCTATGCGGAAGCCGCTGGTGCCTGGCTGGAGTTGCGCCTGCCGCCGGGTCCCTGGCGCTTGCTGCTGACCCGGCATGGCTGGTCCGGGCGGGTGCTGGTACGGGATGCCAAGGCCTATTCGATCCACGACCTCTATGCCACGCAGGAGGACAGCGGGATCCTGGAAATCCCGGTTGTGTCGGCCGGTGAAGCCAGGCCGCTGCGGATCGAGGTGACAGGGACCCGACAAGAAGCATCCCGCAACTGCCAGATCTGGTTTCTCGGCCTGCGGGGCGACGGCGGTGTCTTCTACCCCGAACTAGGCCAGCCCCTTGGCCCGGTATGCCGCCTCATCGACGGCATTCACGGCCAGTTCATGGCGCTGCGGACCGATACCGGCGTTGCCGATCATCTGGCGGCAAATCGCGTCTGGGAGCCTGACAGCATACGGATCTTCGAACGCTTTGTGTCAGACGGCCAGGTGGTGGCGGATGTCGGGGCCAATATCGGACATCACACGGTCGTCCTCTCTCGTCTGGTCGGCGACCAGGGCCGGGTCCTCGCCTTCGAGCCACAGATGCAGATGTTCAATCTGCTGAACGCCAATCTGGTCCTGAACGGCTGCCGCAATGTCATCCCGTATCGCAAGGGGCTCGGTGCAGGCTCGGCGACGATGCGGATGTATCCGATCAACTATCGCAGCTTCACCAATTTCGGGGCGCTCGGCATCCAACCCGATGGTGCCGCCGCCGCGCAGGGCGAGACTGTGGCGGTGGAGCCGCTCGATGCGGTCCTCACCGCCGAAGGCATCGACCATGCCGCTGTCGGATTTCTCAAGATGGATGTGCAGTCCTACGAATTCTATGTGCTGAAGGGGGCGCGCCAAGTGTTGGAGAAGGCGCGGCCGGTCGTCTACCTGGAGATCGCGCCCCGCTCGATGCGCCGGGCTGGATACGATTACCGCGACGTCTATCGTCTGCTGGAGGAACTTGGCTACGACTTCCTCGACGACGCACAGGCGCCGCATGTCCAGCCCGAGTGGGACGGCGAAAGCTTCGATGAATGGAACGTCCTGGCCTTGCCGGAGCGTGTGCGAAACGCTGCGGTGATCAATACGGTCTTGCCGAGGCTGGAGCTTGCCCAGGCTGGCTGATGCAGGCTTCAGGCGGCGGAGTTGCCAATCGGGAAGGCAGCGTCAGCAGTGGTCAGGGATAGGTCGGTGACGCCCGTGAATGGGGCTTGGCCAAAGCATTTGTCCTGGTGCCGCGCGTCACGGCGGTAGCAATACGACTGTTACGCTTCGCTCCGCCGGGGCCGCACTGCGAGCGAAGGCCGCACGTCGGGCCTCGGCGCGAATGCGGTCGCGCTCCACCCCGAGCCGCGCCAGCGCCATGGCCACCGCCCCGGCCCGCCGCGCCGCCAATTGGCTGCCCGCCTGCGCACCGCCTTCCTGCGGCCCGACATGCCCAAGCACGCAAAGCATCCGGTCAGGGGCCTGCTTGGCCCGTGCCGCCGCCGCGCTGAGGTTGGTTTCCGCCGCCTGTCCCAGGGCTGCGGCACCCCGGCCGAAGGGAATGGCGAAGACATCATCCTCCAGCTTCTCGGCGCCGACGCAGGTGAAGGGCCGTGGCTGCGCCACCGCCAGTCCGGGCAGCAGCAGGAACACCAGCAGAAAGTGCATCAGGCGGCGACCAGCAACCCGGCATCGCGCAGCCGGGCCAGCAGCGCTTCGGCATCCACGCCGGGATGGGCGGCACGCAACTCGGCAGCAGCCACATCCGGTCGGGCCAGCAGCCAGCCGGCGGCTTCAACCTCCGCACCCTGTAGCGGGAGGACGCCTTGCGGCGCCTTCAGCACCCATTCGGCACCTCGCCGCACGGGCTTCGCGCCCATGGCGACGACGCGCCAGGTCGGCGCTTCGTCATGCCCGGCCTCCGCTACCCGGCTCGCCAGACCGCGCGCCGCCAACAGGTCGTTGCCGCCACGATGGAAGCGATAATCGCCGACGAAGCCTTCCAGCACTTCCATCACCTTGGGCTCACGACATAGTTCGGCCAGCCGCTGGCCCAGCGCTCCAGCTCGATTCGTGAGCGCGAAGCGCGCCGCCGCACTGCCGTCCTGGCGTGGCAGCGGTTTGCGGAATTCCACGTCATACAGGGCGCGCTCCAGCAGGATGTTCAGCAAATCCATTCCCAGCGGCGCATGCACGCCATAGGCGACATGGACCGATGCCGGAGCCTCCGCCAGCGCATCATGGTACCAGCCGCGCGGCAAATAGAGCAGATCGCCCGGCTGCAGCAGCACGCGCTCCCGCAATTTGCCTTTGGCCTGTTCGTGCCGGGCTTGCGGCTGGTTGCGGAAGACGGGATGGGCGATCGGCCAGTCGGCCCGGCCTTCCCACAGGTTCCAGACCTTCTCGCCTTCGACCTGCACAGCCCAGACTTCATGGGTGTCGTAATGCGCCGGGAAGGCCTTGTGGCTCTGCCAGGAAATATAGACATTGCCCTGCGCCTTGCCGAGGCCGGCGGCTTCGAGCGCGGTGGAGACGGCGGCGAGGCCTGGCGTGAGGCTGTCGACATCATTCATCACCAGGCTGGCGCCGCGCTGCACCCAGTCCCTGACGCGGGCCGCTTCGGGCTGCAGCACCGGGGCGTTGTCGCGGCCGGTGGCACGGCCGCAATACTGCTCGGGCGGTACCGGCACGCCATCCATCACCACCTGCAAGGAATGGCCCGACCAGATATGGGTCATGTCGAGCAGCCGGTTGATCTGGCGCCAGGACAGGACATGGGCGAATTTCGCCATCCCGCCGCGCACATGCAGCGGCTTGCGGTCATGGAATTCCGCGAAGAATTGCTCCGTTGTGATGGGAGCGAGGAGGTCTGCTAGCGTCAGGGTCATGGCCGCCCAGATGTAGCAGATCGTCGATGGAAAAGGGCGGCCAGAAGGCTGCATTGAATCTTGGAAAGTGAGATCGGTCGGCTTGGCGGTCGGGCGAGAGGCTTTTGCCAAGGCGGATTCCCAGGCTTGGACACGGCATCTCCTATTTGCAGCCGTCCAATCTGGAGATCCCCGGCCGTTCCAAGGCTGATGGCCGCATTCCGACCCTGAAAGGCTTTGATGCAGCGAAAAGCGGGCATTCAAGCCTACGAACTTTCCTCAGCTTTCCGTTGCAAATTCGATACATGAAGCTACAATCCCCGATAGAATAATATTTTTGATAACAACCAATTTATATTGCCCAAGCAAGCTCCGGCGGCGGCTCCGCTACAGCCAAGGCTTGCACTCGCGGGTACCGGCCGCGAAGGATGCGCCGCACCACGGGGGAGACGAATGCGATGACCGAGCCAGCCCGGCTAGAATTGCTTCGCCTGGCGCAGGATGCCCTGGTCCGCCTCGCGCCCACCCTGCCAGCCGAGGCCGTCGCGCTCCTCGTCCGCCTGCATGCCGATGTGCCCAGTGCTGAGTTCGAGCCGCCGGAGGCCATGGCCGCCGGCGCCGCAAGCCTTTTCACCCTGGCACGGGACCGTCCGGCTGGAACAGCGCGGCTGCGTTTGCTTCCCCCGGCCGCCGTAGGCGGGCCGCATGCGGTCGTCGAGATCGTGACCGATGACATGCCCTTCCTGGTCGACAGCGTCCTCGGCGCCCTGGCACGGCAGGGCCGGGTGTTACGCCAGCTCCTGCATCCCGTATTGGCGGTGCGACGGAACGCCGCCGGCCGCCTCCTCGCATTGGAGGAAGGGCAGGATACGGTTGCAGAAAGCATGATGCGGATAACCCTCGGCGCTGCCCCGGCGACCCTGCTGGCAGGCCAGCCGGGAGCTGCCTCCGGAGATTGGGTGGCGCTG
>JAQGIA010000373.1 GCA_028291445.1 Belnapia sp. | reverse complement strand
CAGACGGTGGCGCTGCTGGCCTTCGCCCGGGCGCAGGGCTGGCCGGTCGCGCATACCCGCGTGGTCTATGCCGATGACGGCGCGGATGGCGGCGTGTTCAGCCGCAAGGTCCCGGCCCTGCTGAGCCTGACCGAGACCAGCCCGCTGTCGCAGATCGTCCCCGAGTTGGCTCCACTGCGGGGGGAGCTGGTGGTGCGCAAGCAAGGCGCCTCGGCCTTCTTCGGCACGGCGCTGGCGGGGTGGCTGGCGATGCGGCGGGTGGATACGCTGGCGGTCGCCGGCTGCACCACCTCCGGCTGCGTGCGGGCGACGGTGGTGGATGCCCTGCAGTCGAATCTCCGCACCATCTGCGTGACGGATTGCGTCGGCGACCGGGCGATCGGGCCGCATGAGGCGAACCTCTTCGACATGGGGCAGAAATACGCCGACCTGCTGGACCGGGCGGCGCTGGAGGCGGCCTGGCTGGGGCGGCCCAACGGATAAGCCGGCGAAGGGATTGGCCGCCGCGCGCTTCCGCCACGGATCGTAGACCAACGGCCCGCCAGCCTGCTCCGCCGGTGCGAAATCACATCGCAACAAGATGGCGCATGCCCGGCCTTGCCCTGCCCGGCCCGCTTCGGCAGCCTGCCGCGGGAATGGATGGGGGTTTCGGCATGTTCGACTTCAAGGGCAAGCGGGTCGTGGTCTGCGGCGGCAGCCGGGGCATCGGCCGGTCCATCGCGCTCGGCTTCGCGAAGGCCGGGGCGGCGGTCTCGATCTGCGCCCGGAGCGAGGGTCCGCTGGAGGCGACGCGGGGCGAGATTGCCGGGCATGGCGTGCCGGCGCATGCGGCCAGCTGCAACCTCGGCGACGGGCCGGCGGTGAAGGCCTATGTCGCGGCCGCGGCGGCGGCGCTCGGCGGGGTGGATGTGCTGGTGAACAATGCCAGCGGCTTCGGCTCGCCGGATACCGAGGAAGGCTGGGAGAAGGGCCTCTCGGTCGATGTCATGGCCACGGTGCGGGCGACCCATGCCGCCCTGCCCTTCCTGGCGGCGGCGCAAGGCGCGAGCATCATCAACGTCTCCTCCATCTCGGGCTACCGGCCGTCGCTGCGGACGCCGGCCTATGCCGCGGTGAAGGCGCTGCTGATCAACTACACCCAGTCCCAGGCGGCGATGTATGCGCCGAAGGGTATCCGGGTGAATGCGGTGGCGCCGGGTTCGATCGAATTCCCCGGCGGGTCCTGGGAAGCGCGGAAATCCTCCGACCCGGGGCTTTATGGGCGGATCCTGGAGGGCATCCCCTTCGGCCGGCTCGGCACGCCGGAGGAGGTGGCCAACGTGGCGCTGTTCCTGGCCAGCCCGCTGGCCGGCTGGGTGACCGGGCAGACGGTCATCGTGGATGGCGGGCAGCTGCTCAGCTGATCCCCGTCCGCCTGATCCCCGTCCGCCTTAATCCCCGTCCTGGCGGCCACGGCCCTTCTTCACATCGGCCCGCCTTCCCTTGCCCTCCAGCCGGCGCAGCTTGCTGCCCAAGGTCGGCTTGGTCGGCCGGCGCGGCGGGGGCGGCGGGATGGCGGCTTCACGGATCAGCTCCAGCAGCCGCTCCAGCGCATCCTCGCGGTTGCGTTCCCGCGTGCGGTGGCGCTGGGCGGTGATGATGATGACGCCATCCTGGGTCAGCCGATGGCCGGCCAGCTTTTCCAGCCGGTGGCGCACCGCATCCGGCAGGTTGGGCGACAGCCGGGCGTTGAACCGCAACTGGACCGCGGTCTCCACCTTGTTGACGTTCTGCCCGCCGGGGCCGGAGGAACGGATGAAATCCTCGCTCAGCTCGTCGTCGTCGAGGGCGATGCGGGGGGTGACGGGGATCTTCACGCCTGACCCTCGGGCGCCAGCAGTGGCGTATTGGGTTGTTCATCCTTCAGCGCAACGCCGGTCGCACCGAGGCGGAGCGCGGCGCCGGTGAGCCAGAGCAGCTTCTCCGCCGCCGCCCTGGCGTCGAGCCCGCCGGGGCGGATGTTGGAGATGCAGTTGCGCTCGGCATCGGTCCGGCCGCGGCGCGGGGCGAGGGTGAGGTAGAGGCCAAGGCTGTCGGTCGCACTCAGCCCCGGCCGCTCGCCGATCAGCACGGCGACCATGGCCGCTCCCATCGCCTCGCCGATAGCGTCGCCGAGCGCGACCCGCGCCTGGCTGGCGAGCACCACTGGCCCGATCGCCAGGCCGGCGCGGCGCAGCAGCGGCACGGCGGCGGCGAGCAGCTTCGGCGCCTGCTCCTGCACCCCGGTGGCGCAGAGCCCATCGGCCACGACGAACAGGAAGCAGCCAGGGACGGCGGGCAACGCGGCGCGATCGGCCTCCCGCAGCCGGCGGCCGAGGTCGGGGCGGAGCAGGTAGCTGCGGCGGTCCGGCGCCTGGCTGGCAACGCGCAGCACTGGCAAGGGCGCGACCGCTGCCTCCAGCGCCGCGGCATCCAGCGTGGAATGCACCGCGTCGCGGGCCCGGGCATGGGCTTCCTGAAAATCCAGATGCGCGGCGGTCGGCATTCCATGCCCGGCACGGCCCAGGGCCACGCGGGCGCTGGTGAAGCGGCGGAGGTCGGCCCAGGGGGTCGCCGCCCGACCGGCCGAAGGCGCAGCCGGAGGCCGAAAGTCGGCCGGGTCATCCGGCGCCGTCATCCGAGGCCGATCAGCGCCGGGGCAAGACCTGCCGGGATCTGGCCGCC
>JAQGIA010000369.1 GCA_028291445.1 Belnapia sp. | reverse complement strand
GGCGCGGTCGACGAAACCATCGGTGACCCGGCGCAGCTCCGCGACCTCGGCCGGCGAGAGCACATCGGGGACGACGATGGCGCCGACCCGGTCGTATTCGGCCTTCTGGGCTTCCGTGAGCATCCTTAGAGTCCTCCCTTGAAGAAGGTGAGCCGATTCAGGCCTCCGCGCCATGCGACGCGGCGGCCATCGGACCGCCTACCGGTACCAGCGCCGCGCCGCGCGCACCGCTTCCCGCAGACTATCAGCCGGGCTGGCGGCCCCGGTCGCAACGCGGGCGAACATGTCCACCAGCACCCAATTCTCGGCAACCGCCCCGGCCGCGGCGGTGATCGGGCCACGATAGCCCTCGTAGAATGGCGTATCCATGGCGTTGCGGTACACCGCCAGCTTGGGGTCCGAGGCCCAGACCGCGCTCTCGCCATAGGCCTTCAGCGGCTGCGACCAATAGCCGAGGCAGCCCGTCAGCCAGGGGTCGTATTGCTCCGCTTCCATCATGAAGCGGAGGTATTCCTTCGCCGCATTGGGCACGCGGGTATAGCGCGGCACCATCCCGGTCAGGGTCAGCGCGGTCTCGGGCGCCTTGGTCGCCGCGCCATGCGGCATCTCGGCGTGTTCGGTATCGCGGGCGATAGCATTCTGCGCCGCATCCTGCGCGGTCTTCAGCGCGTAATAGACCGAGACGCCATTCTGGGTGAGGCCGACCTCGCCGCCGATGAAAGCGCGGTTGTTGCTGACCCCGCTCCAGCCCATCGTCCCGGGAATCATCGTCTCCTGCATCGCACGGGAATACTCCAGCGCCCGCAGGGTCGAGGGCTGGTCGAGGGCGATCTTGCCCTCCTCGTCCACCAGGGTCCCGCCATGCGACCAGAGCAGCCAATTGGCATAGCCCGGCGCATCGCCCGGGGCGTGGCTGAGGGCGAAGCCGCAGGGGTGGCCGATCCGCTTCAGCGCCTGACACAGCCGCAGGAATTCCCCGAGGTCGTTGGGAATGCCATCGAACCCCGCCTCCTTCACCCAGGAGGTGCGATAGACCACCGGCCCGGTGGTGCCGCCCATCGGCAGGCCAAGCCAGGCATCGGCCTTCCATTTCTGGCCATAGACCTTCGCCAGATCGTACCAGCCGCCGTATTTGGCGCCGAGATACTCGGCGAGGTCGGTCACCTCCAACAGCTTGTCGGCATAGATATGCGCATCCGCGCCGAAACCGATGATGACATCCGGCCCCTGCCCGGTATTCGCGGCAACCGCCACCTGCACCGGCATGTCCGGCCAGTTGACGTAATCGACCCGCACCTCGATGCCGGTGGTCTCGGTGAAGCGCCGGGTATTGGCGTTGAAGATCGCCTCATCCGGATCGATGTACTTGGCCGGTCGCAGCACCCGGAGGCGAGCACCGCGTTCGGGGGTGAAGCGCAGCGGCGGGACATCGGCGACAGGAATGGCCCGGGCCGGCAAGGCGGTGGCGGCAAGCATCCCGGCACCCAGCGCGATCGCCTGTCGCCGTCCGATCATCGGTTGCATGGTCGTCTCCATCCCCGCGGGTGTTTCCCCGCCTGCCGGCAGCGTATCGGCAAGCGCCGGCTGACGTCGAGCCCGATCCGGGTATCATGGCGGCAAGCAAGCATCGAGGAGACGCCGATGGATCACGCCATGGAAGCCCTGCCCGGCCGCGTCGCCGCCGCCACGGAGCTGGTCCGCTGGGGCCGCCACCTCGATGCCGAGCTGCTGTTGGAGATCGGCGACCGTTCCTGGCTGCTCAGCCTGCATGATGGCCGGATCCTTGCCCTGCGGCCCGGCCCCTTCGTCATGCCCCGCTTCACCCTGGCGCTGCGCATCGATGCGGCGGCCTTCGACCGTTTCCTCGCGCCTGAGCCGCAGCCCGGCTGGCACGATCTGCTGGCGCTGCGCCGCCAGGGCGCCTTGCGGATCGAGGGCGATACCAACCGCTTCTTCGCCCATCTGCTGTGGTTCAAGGGCGCCCTGGCCCTGCTCGGCGACCGTCCTGCGGCATCGGTTGCGCCTGCTGCCCCCTTCGGTGAGGTCACGGTGGAACCGATCACCGGCCGCTACCTGCGCATGGACATCGAAGGCCGGCCGCATCGGGTCTATGTCGAGGAGGCGGGCGAGGGAATACCCCTGCTGCTGCTCCACACCGCCGGCAGCGACGGCCGCCAGTGGCGCGACCTGCTGAACGATGCCGAGATCACCCGCCGCTTCCGCTGCATCGCCTTCGACATGCCGCGCCACGGCAAATCCAGCCCGCCCGCCGGCTGGGAACGCGAGGACTACCGGCTGACCACCGCCGGCTATACCGGGCTGGTGATGCGCATGGTGGAGGCGTTGCGGCTGGACCGGCCCATCGTCATGGGCTGCTCCATCGGCGGCCGCATCGTGCTGGATCTGGCGGCGGAGCATGCGGGCGCGCTGCGCGGCGTCATCGGCCTGCAAGGCAGCGCCTTCACCGGCAGCTACTACGACCTGTCGGTGCTGCATCACCCGCATATCCATGGCGGCGAGGTCTGCGCCGGACTGGTCTCCGGCCTGGTGGGACCGGCCGCGCCGGAAGCGTCGAAATGGGAGACCCTGTGGCACTACGCCCAGGGTGGCCCCGGCGTCTTCCGCGGCGACCTGCATTTCTACGCCGAGGAAGGCGATCTGCGTCCCAAACTGGCCCGCATCGATACGGCGCGCTGCCCGGTCGCCCTGTTGACCGGCGAGTTCGACTATGCCTGCCGGCCGGAGGATACGCTGGCCACCGCCGCCGCCATCCCCGGCGCCACCGCGGTCATCATGCCCGGCCTCGGCCACTTCCCGATGAGCGAGAATTTTTCCGGGATGAAACCCCACCTGATGCCGGTGCTGGAGGCCATGGCCGCACGCGCATGATCCTGCGGCCCGTCACCCGGGCGGATATCCCGACGCTGTTCGAGATCCGTCTGGCGGTCCGGGAGAACGCGATGACCGCCGCCGACCTCGCCGCCAATGGCGTGACGCCGGCGGCGGTTGCGGCAATGCTGGCCACAACCGCCGCTGGCTGGATCGCCGATGCGGATGCCGGCTTCGCCATTGCCGATGCGGAGGACGGCAGCTTGTTCGCGCTGTTCATCCGCCCGGCCTGCGAGGGGCGCGGCCTGGGATTGGCATTGCTGCGGCAGGCGGAGGCTTGGCTGGCCTCCCAGGGCTGGCGCGAGGCCTGGCTGCTGACTGGTGCCGACCCCGCGTTGCGCGCCCAGCGCTTCTACCGGGCCGCCGGCTGGCGGGTCGCCGGCGGGGCGCCGAGCGGCGAACAACGCTTCACCCGCGCGCTCAGCAGGCCGTTGCGTGGCGTTCCTTGACCAGTCGCAGCACCGTCTCCGGGTCCTCCGCCCACCAGCGGCGGGAGAGGATTTCCACCTCGCAAGGCCCTGCATAGCCGGCTGCTTCCGCCATGGCGCGGATCGCCGGGATGTCGATCACACCATCGCCCATCATGCCTCGGTCGAATACGAGGTCGCTGGTCGGCACCAGCCAGTCGCAGACGTGGAACCCGGTGATCCGACCCTGCGCCCGGGC
>JAQGIA010000365.1 GCA_028291445.1 Belnapia sp. | reverse complement strand
AAGCCCCTCGATCGCCGCGCGCCCTGGCGCACCGCATGCTTGTCCCCGTCCCCGCTGGCGATTACGAGGGGACGCATCGCCGCCCCGCTGCAAAGGACCCCGCATGATCATCCGTGATGCCGGCCCGCAGGACCTTCCGGGCATCACCGCCATCTATGCCCACCATGTGCTGCATGGCGCCGGCACCTTCGAGGAGGTACCGCCGGAGCAGGCCGAGATGGCCAAGCGGCTGGCGCATGTGCAGGACGGCGGCTGGGCCTGGCTGGTGGCCGAGGCCGAGGCCGGCGAGGGCGAAGGCATCATCGGCTTCGCCTACTACACCCAATTCCGCGACCGCTCCGCCTTCCGCTTCACCGCCGAGGACAGCATCTACGTGCGCGACAACGTGCGCGGGCAGGGGGTCGGCAAGATGCTGGTGGCGGCGCTGCTCGCCCGCGCCACCGAGGCGGGCTTCCGGCAGATGTTCGCGCTCATCGGCGACAGCGAGAACGTCGGCTCCATCGGCCTGCACCTCTCGCTCGGCTTCCGCCAGGCCGGGGTGCTGAAATCCGCCGGGGTTAAATTCGGGCGCTGGGTCGACCTGGTCTGCATGCAGCGCGGCATCGGCGAGGCGGATCGCGACATACCGGGCTGACATTTCAGCCGGCCGGCCGCATCATCCCGCCTGCCCCTTGGGGATGGAGGATGCGATGACGGTGCCTGGCGGCCCGATGATCCGGGCCTTCTTCGATACAGCCACCAATACCGTCAGCTACCTGGTCTGGGACCCCACGAGCCGGGAAGGCGCGGTGATCGACCCGGTGCTGGATTGGGACAACCGTAGCGGCACCGCCGATACCGCCGGCGCCGATGCCATGCTGGAAGCCGCGGCCGCGGCCGCCATCGCCATCCGCTGGGTGCTCGAGACCCATGTCCATGCCGACCACCTGTCCGCCGCGCCCTATGTGAAGGCGCGGACCGGCGCCGTCATCGGTATCGGCGAGCATATCTGCGCGGTGCAGGCGATTTTCCGCCCGGTTTTCGGCGCGGCCGACGTGGCGCCCGGCGGCGGCGATTTCGACCGGCTATTCGCCGATGGGGAGAGTTTCCCGATCGGCGGCCTCACCGCCCGGGTGCTGCATGTGCCGGGCCATACCCCTGCCTGCATCGCCTATCTCGTCGGTGATGCGGGGGACCCGCGCAAGCCAGGCGCGGCCTTCGTCGGCGATACCCTCTTCATGCCGGATTACGGCACCGCCCGCTGCGACTTTCCCGGCGGCGACGCGCGGGCGCTGTGGCATTCCATCCGCAAGCTGCTGGCCCTGCCGCCCGAGACCCGCATCTTCACCTGCCACGACTACAAGGCGCCGGGGCGGGAGGAATTCGCCTGGGAAAGCACGGTGGCGGAGCAGCGCGCCCGTAACCCGCATGTGCGGGACGGCATCGGCGAGGAGGAATTCGTCGCCATGCGCGAGGCGAAGGACGCCGGGCTTTCCCCGCCGCTGCTATTGCTGCCGGCGATCCAGGTGAACATGCGGGCCGGGCGCTTTCCGCCGGCCGAGGCCAATGGGGTGCGCTACATGAAGATCCCGGTGGTGCTGCGGGGTGGGCTGAGCGGTCAGAGCGTTTTTAATTCAGCCGTGGACGCCTGACGGTTCGGAAAACGTCCCAGGCTCAAACCGTCAGCAGCTTCCGCACCTCTGCATCGTCCAGGCTGTCGATCGGCCCGCCCAGCGCCACCTCGCCACGCACCATCACGGCGATGCGGTCGGCCAGGTCGCGGGCGAATTCGTAGTATTGCTCCACCAGCACCACCGCCAGCGTCTTCTCCCGCGCCAGCAGCCGGATGATGCGGGCGATATCCTTGATCACATTGGGCTGGATGCCCTCGGTCGGCTCATCCAGTATCAGCAGCCGGGGCCGGGCCGTCAGCGCCCGGCCGATCGCCAATTGCTGCTGCTGCCCGCCCGAAAGATCGCCGCCGCGCCGCGCCAGGAATTGCTTCAGGATGGGGAAAAGCACGAAGATTTCTTCCGGCACCTTGGAGCCGCGCGGCGCCGCCGCCAGCGCCGTTTCCAGGTTCTCCTGCACCGTCAGGAAGGGAAAGATCTCCCGCCCCTGCGGCACGTAGCCGATGCCGGCGCGGGCCCGTTCGGCTGGGGCCATGCGGGCGATATCCTTGCCTTCCCACATGATCTTGCCGGATTGCACCCGCTCCAGCCCGACGATCGCCCGCATCAGCGAGGATTTGCCGACGCCGTTCCGCCCCAGCACGCAGGTGATGCGGCCGGGATCGGCTTCCAGCGAGACGCCGCGGAGGCAGCGGGATGCACCGTAGGACAGGTCGATATTCTCTACCCGCAGCATGATTCAGCGCCCCAGATAGACTTCGATGACCCGCGGGTCGTTCTGGACGTGGTCGATGCTGCCCTCGGACAGCATCGTCCCCTCGCAGAGCACCGTGACCTTGGAGCCCAGGGCGCGCACGAATTCCAGATCATGCTCCACCACCACCACGCTGCGCTTGCCGGCGATGCGCACCAGCAGCGCGGCGGTATGCTCGGTCTCCTGGTCGGTCATGCCGGCGACCGGCTCATCGACCAGCAGCAGTTCCGGGTCCTGCATCAGCAGCATGCCGATCTCGAGCCATTGCCGCTGGCCATGCGACAGGATGGCGGCGCGGTCATGCGCCCGGGCGCCCAGCCCGACCTCCTCCATGGTCGCCTCGATCTTGCCGCGCGCGGTGCGGTCCAGCACCCAGCGCAGGCAGGCAAAGGGGCCGCGTGGCGCCTTCAGCGCCAGTTCCAGATTCTCGAAGACGGTCAGCGCATCGAACATCGTCGGCTTCTGGAATTTCCGGCCGATCCCGAGATTGGCGATGGTCGCCTCGTCCAGCCTGGTCAGGTCGTGCTCGCGGAAGCGCACCACGCCGGCGGTCGGCCGGGTCTTGCCGGTGATGACATCCATCATGGTGGTCTTGCCGGCGCCGTTCGGGCCGATGATGGCGCGCAGCTCCCCGGCATCGACGATGAGCGAGAGGTTGTTCAGCGCCCGGAAGCCGTCGAAGACCACCGAGACGCCATCGAGGTAGAGGACCGGCTCGCTCATTTCCGCCCCTTCTGGAACAGGCCGATGAGGCC
>JAQGIA010000363.1 GCA_028291445.1 Belnapia sp. | reverse complement strand
GGACCAGCCGCGCCGCATTGTCCGGCTGGTCGTGGCTGAACGGCACCACCAGCATCGGCCGCCCCGCCCGCATCGCCTGGGCCGTGGTGCCGATGCCGCCCTGGTGGATGATGGCGGCGGCGGCCGGGAAGACCGTGGCATGCGGCAGGTAGCCGGTGGCGAAGGCCCAGGGCGGCAGCGGGTCGGGCAGGCCGGCCCGGTTGCGCGGCGGCCCGAGCAGCAGGATCGCCCGGCGGCCGAGCAGCCGGGCCGCTTCCAGGCTCGCCGGGAAGAAGCCGCCCGCCGCATGCACCGCGGCCGAGCCCAGGGTGAAGACCAGCGGCGGCGCGCCGGCGGCGAGGAAGCCGGCCAGCTCCGGCGGCAATTCCCTTGCTTCGTCCCAGAAGGGGAAGCCGGTCGGCAGGGTCGCCGGCGGCCAGTCCGGCTGGGCGGCGGCCAATACGCCGGAGAACAGCGCCAGGCCGAAGGGGGGCGGCACGGCGACATTCAGTACCGGGTCGGTGGCCGCTGCCAGGCGCAATTCCTGCCGCAGCGCCGCCACCCCGGGCGACCAGCGGCGAACGAAGTGCCGGGCCGCCGCCCGCAACGGCCGGCCCAGCAGGTGGCGCAACCATTCCGCATGCGCCAGCCAGGGCAAGGCGGAAGGGATGCCCGGATCGGCCGCCGAGAACAGGGTCAGCGGCTGCAGCACCGCCGGCGCCCAGGGGATGCCGCGCGCCTCCGCCACCATTGGCGCGGCGGCGACCACCGGGCTGGCCAGGATCAGCGCCGGGTCGGCGGCGGCGGCGGCGGCGGCCAGATCGGCATGGCTGTCGCCGATCGGCGCATCGACCAGCAGCCGCCAGACCCGGGCCGGTCCGCGCCGCGGGTCCATCAGCCGGGCCAGGACGACCGGGTCGGGTTCCTCGTCCGGCAGGCCGGGGCGCAGCGGCGCGAAGCCGATCCCGGCCGCCAGGACCCGTGCCCGGTAGGCCTCGGCGGTGGCCAGGGTGACCGCATGGCCCCGTGCCCGCAGCCCTTGCGCCACCGCCAGATAGGGAAAGAGATCCCCGAGCGAGCCGGTGGAGGCGAAGAGGATGCTGGCCGTCGGCCTATTCCGCCGGCGGGTGGTGCGGCGCCGGAGCCGGAGACCCGGCGCCCAGCTTGCCCTTCACCCATTCACGGGTGCCCTGGAACACCACGTAGAGCATCGGGATCATGAAGATGCCGACGATCGACGCGGCCAGCATGCCGCCGAACACCGGCGTGCCGACCGCCCGGCGGGACAGCATGGCGGCGCCGCTCGCGGTCACCAGCGGCACCAGGCCGAGCACGAAGGCGATGGAGGTCATGATCACCGCACGGAACCGCAGCCGCGAGCCCTCGATGGCGGCGTCGCGGATGGACATGCCGCGCTCCCGCGCCTCCTTGGCGAATTCGATGATGAGGATGCCGTTCTTCGCCGCCAGGGCGATCAGCACCACCAGCCCGATCTGCGCATAGACGTCGAGGCTGAGCCCGGCGATCTTGATGGCGAGGAAGGACCCCAGGCCACCGACCGCGACCGACATCAGCACCGGCACCGGGATGGTCCAGCTTTCGTACAGCGCCACCAGGAACAGATAGGCGAACAATATGGCCAGGGCGACGACATAGATGGTCTGCCCCGCCGCCAGCCGTTCCTGATAGGCGGTGCCGGTCCATTCGTAGCCATAGCCCGCCGGCAGCACCCTGGCGGAGAGTTCCTGCATGGCGTTCAGCGCATCGCCCGAGGAAACCCCCGGCTTCGGCGCCCCGTTGATCAGCACCGCGCGGTAGTTGTTGTACCGGCTGATGGTCTGCGGCCCGACCACGATCCGCACATCGGCGAAGGCGCGCAGCGGCACCATGTCGCCGCGGGTATTGCGGACCCGGATGCGCCAGATGTCCTCGATGTCGTCGCGGTCCCTGGCCTCGGCCTGGATATTCACCTGCCAGGTCCGGCCGAACAGGTTGAAGTCGTTGACGTAGAAGCCGCCCAGGGTCGCCTGCAGGGCGGAGAAGATATTCGAGATCGGGATGCCGAGCGCCTGGGCCTTGTCGCGGTCCACGTCGAGGAACAGCGAGGGCGTCGCCGCCGAGAAGGTGGAGAACACCTGTTGCAGCCGCGGGTCCTGGTTGGCCGCGACCACCAGCCCGAGCATGGCGCTGCCGAGCTCGGCCGGGTCGCGCCCCTGGAGGTCCTGCAACTGGTACTCGAAGCCGCCGCCGGTGCCGAGGCCGATGATCGGCGGCAGGTTGAAGGCCACCACCGTCGCGGTGCGCACCCCCGCCCCGGCGCCGAAGACCCGGCCGATGGAGGCGAATACGCTGTCGGCCGCATCGGGCCGCTGGTCGAAGGGTTTCAGCCGGGCGACCAGGAAGGCGGAGTTCGACTGCGCGCCCTGGTCGATCAGGCTGAAGCCGACGATGGCCAGCACGTTCTCGACCGCCGGGATGCCCTTGAGGATGCCCTCCACCTGCTCCACCACGGCGCGGGTCCGCGACAGCGAGGCGGCCTGGGGCAGGGAGACCTGGATGAAGAAGGTCCCCTGGTCCTCCTGCGGCAGGAAGCCCTGCGGCGTCTTCGAGCCGATGGTGAATATGCCGAAGCCGATGGCCGCCGTCAGCGCCAGGGAAATGATGGAAAAGCGCACCAGCCGCCGCACCACGGCGGCATAGCCGTCGCGCATCTTGTCGATGCCGCGCAGGATGTACTTGATCGGCCCGCGCTTCGGCCCGGTATGGCGGAGGAACAGCACGCAGAGCGCCGGCGACAGGGTCAGCGCATTGATCGCCGAGATCACCATCGCCGCCGAGATGGTCACCGCGAACTGCCGGAACAGCACGCCCGACAGGCCGGGGATGAAGGCGATCGGGACGAAGACCGAGAGCAGCACCAGGGTGATGGCGATGA
>JAQGIA010000343.1 GCA_028291445.1 Belnapia sp. | reverse complement strand
CGGCCCGCTGGGCGGCGCAGCGACTGGAGGCGGCATGACTGGACAGAAATTATGACTGGACAGGCATTGGTGCTGTTCAGCGGCGGCCAGGATTCCGCGACCTGCCTCGCCTGGGCGCTCGACCGTTTCGAGCGAGTGGAGACCATCGGCTTCGACTATGGCCAGCGGCACAAGGTGGAGTTGACCTGCCGGGCGGTGTTCCGCAACCGGATCGTTGCCGCCTTCCCGCATTGGGCGGCGAAGCTGGGCGAGGACCATACCCTGCCTTTGGAAGCCCTGGGCGCCGTCTCCGATACCGCGCTGACCCGGGATACCGCCATCGCCATGGGGGCGAATGGCCTGCCCACGACCTTCGTGCCCGGGCGCAACCTGATCTTCGTGACCTTCGCCGCGGCGCTGGCCTATCGGCGCGGCTTGAAGCACCTGGTCGTCGGCGTCTGCGAGACGGATTACTCGGGGTATCCCGATTGCCGGGACGATACGCTGAAGGCGCTGCAGGTGGCGCTGAACCTGGGCATGGAGAGCCGTTTCGTCGTGCATACCCCGCTGATGTGGCGAGACAAGGCGGCGACCTGGGCGCTGGCGGAATCGCTCGGGGGGGCTGCCCTGGTCGAGGCCGTGCTGGAGGATACCCATAGCTGTTACCTGGGCGACCGGAGCCAGCGGCATGCCTGGGGCTATGGCTGCGGCACCTGCCCGGCCTGCGAACTGCGGCGCAAGGGCTGGGAGGCCTGGCGCGCGGCGGGTTGATCGGCATGACCGGGATGAAACTTGCGAGTCACTCGCAATTTCCCTAGGTTGGATCGTCGCAGGGAGGTCCGCCATGCTTGCCGTGCCCCTCGCCCGCCGACGCACTGCAGCCTGCCCTACCAAGCTACGTGCATGACCGGATCCTGTGGCACGCAGCCGCCTGGGACCGCCATGCGGGCGGTCTCCGATCAAGCTGAGGCAGCGGCCTCGTCCCCGTTGAGCCGGCCGCATCGATGGCTGTTGCTAGGCGGCGGCTACCTCTGCCTGCTGCTGGCGGCCATCGGGGCCGTGCTGCCGCTGATGCCGACCACCGTCTTCCTGCTGATCGCCGTCTGGTGCTTCGGCCGCGCCTCGCCAGCCCTGCGGAACCGGTTGCTGAACCATCCCCGCTTCGGGCCCGGCCTGCGGGATTGGGACCGGCATGGCGCCATCAGCTTGCGGGCCAAGCGGGCGGCGCTGCTGGCCATGGGTTTGAGTTGGCTGCTGATCCTGGTGGTTTTCCGCGATCCGCTGATCGCGGCGATCGCCGGCGGCAGCTTGGCTCTGGTGGGCCTGTTCCTCGTCACCCGCCCTTCCCGTCCGGCCAATGCCTCGACGGAAGATGCCGCAGGATAAGGCGCGCTGGGGCACAGGCAGGCCCACGGGGTGGCGCCGTCTCGGCGATGGGATAAAAGAAGCCTGCCGCGCCCGCAGATTCTGCGAGCGCCTTTCAGTCGCATTCGCATTACGGAAACCTCATGCCCGCTTCCGACGGCGCTTCGATCCTGCGGCCGCGACTCCCGATGGACCGTGACCTCGGTGCCGCCCCATGCGGATTCCGGGGCCGCATCCTTGGGATCAGGCCGATTGCCTCAGCCGGGCTGACCGCCGAGGAAATGGAGCGGCGCCTGCTTGAACTGGGCTTCGTCGAGGGTGCGGCCGTCGAGATCCTGCATCAGGGCCTGTTCGGCCGCGATCCGATCGCGGTGCGGGTCGAGGCGACGACGATCGCCCTGCGGCGCAGCGAGGCGGCCGCCATCCTGGTCGGGCCCCGTGACTGAACCACGCATGATTGGCCGCTCAGGATTTGCCAGCAATACCGGGCGATGGAAGGCACGCCGATGAACGACCAGTCCATCGCCCAGCGGCGGTTCCACATCGCGCTGGTGGGCAATCCGAATTGCGGCAAGACCGCACTGTTCAACGCGTTGACCGGCAGCCACCAGCACGTGGCGAATTACCCCGGTGTGACGGTGGAACGGAAGGAGGGCAGCGTCACCACGGAGACGGGCCGGCGGGTGCAGTTGCTCGATCTGCCCGGGACCTACTCGCTGCGCGCGCGCAGCCCGGATGAGGTGGTGACGCGGGACGTCGTGCTTGGGCGGCAGGCTGGAGTGGCGCCGCCGGACCTGCTGGTCTGCGTCGCCGATGCGACCAACCTGCGGCTCGGGCTGCGGCTGGCGCTGGAATTGAAGCGGCTCGACCGGCCGGTCGTGCTGGTGCTGAACATGTTCGACATCGCCAAGCACCGCGGCATGGAGATCGACACCGGGCAGCTTGCCGCCCGGCTGGGCATGCCGGTGGTGACCGCCATCGCCGTGCGGCGCGGCGGGACGGCGGCATTGCTGGCGGCGATCGACCGCTTGGCCGAGGCGGCGCTGCCGCCCTTGCCCTCCAGCGCCAGCCCGACCTGGGAGCCGCCCGACGCAACCGGCATCCGGCGATTGCAGCAGGAGGCGGACCGCCTGCTCGAAGCCGCCGTCCGCACCCCGGACCGGCGGGACCCCCTCACCCGCCGGCTGGATGCGGTGCTGCTGCAACCGGTCGCCGGGCTGGCTATCCTGCTGGCCGTCCTGTTCCTGATGTTCCAGGCGGTTTTCGCCTGGGCGGCGCCGGCGATGGAGGCGATCGACGCCGGCTTCCAGGCGCTCGGCGCGATGATCGGTGCCACCCTGCCCCAGACCGGTGCGCTCGGGCTGCTGCGGAGCTTCCTGCAGGATGGGCTGATCGCCGGGGTCGGCAGCGTACTGGTTTTCCTACCGCAGATCCTGATCCTGTTCATGTTCATCCTTCTGCTGGAGGATTTCGGCTACATGGCGCGGGCCGCCTTCCTGATGGACCGCATCATGGGCGGCGCGGGGCTGCATGGCCGGGCCTTCATCCCGCTGCTGTCCTCCTTCGCCTGCGCCATCCCCGGCATCATGGCGACTCGGGTCATCGACAGCCGGCGCGACCGGCTGGCGACCATCCTGGTGGCGCCTCTGATGACCTGTTCCGCGCGCATCCCGGTCTATACCCTGATCATCGGCGCCTTCATCCCCGACCGCCCGGTGGGCAGCGGGGCCTGGAGCTGGATCGGCCTGCAGGGGCTGGTGATGTTCGGCCTCTATGCCGCCGGCATCGTCAGCGCGCTGGGGATGTCCTTCGTCTTCAAGCGGCTGCTCTGGCGCCGCACGCCGAGCGAGCCCTTCATGCTCGAACTGCCCGACTACAAGCTGCCGCGGCCACGCAACATCCTGCTGGGCCTGTGGCAGCGGGCCAAGGCCTTCCTGCGCCGGGCGGGGACGATCATCCTGTCGATGATGGTGCTGATCTGGTTCCTATCCTCCGTCCCACGGCCGCCGGAGGGCGCCACGGAGCCGGCCATCGAATACAGCCTTGCCTATGGCATCGGCCGGGCGGTCGAGCCCATCCTCGCCCCCATCGGCTTCAATTGGCAGATCGGCGTGGCGCTGATCCCCGGCATGGCGGCGCGGGAGGTGGCGGTGGCATCGCTCGGCACCGTCTATGCCGTGGAGGATGCCGAGGAACATGCCGGCCAGCTCGGCCAGGCGCTGGCTAGCAAATGGAGCCTGGCGACCGCGCTGGCCTTCCTTGCCTGGTACATCTTCGCTCCGCAATGCGTCGCGACGCTCGGGGTGATCCGCCGGGAAACCGGCAGCCTGCGGTGGATGTGGTTCAGCTTCGGCTACATGCTCGCGCTGGCCTATCTGGCGGCCTTCCTCACCTTCCAGACTGCCCGCTACCTGGGCGCCGGATAGTCGGGTTCCGCGCCGGCAAGGGTCAGGCTGGCGCATCGGCCGCATCGGCATCGCCGAACCGCGCATAAAGCGCGGGCAGCACCAGAAGCGTCAGCAGCGTCGCGGTGATCAGGCCGCCGATGACCACGGTGGCGATCGGCTTCTGGACCTCCGCGCCGGCCCCGGTGGCGATCGCCATGGGTACGAAACCCAGCGAGGCGACCAGCGCCGTCATCGCCACCGGCCGCAGCCGGTCCATCGCGCCCTGCCGTATGGCCTGCTCCCGGCCGAGGCCTTCGCGGCGCAGCTGCTTGATGTGGTTCAGCATGACCAGGCCATTGAGCACCGCGACGCCCGAAAGCGCGATGAAGCCGACGGCCGCCGAAACCGACAGCGGCATGTCGCGTAGCCAGAGCAGCGCGATACCCCCCGTGAGCGCTAGCGGCACCGCGCTGAACACCAGCAGCGCGTCGCGGGGCGATCCCAGGGCGGTATAGAGCAGCAGGAAGATCAGGAAGAAGCAGCCGGGCACCACCACCAGCAGCCGCTGCCGGGCCGCTTCGAGGTTCTCGAACTGACCACCCCAGGTGATGAAGTAACCCGCCGGCGGGCGGACCTCGCGCGCCACCCCGGCCTGGGCCTCCGCCACGACCGAGGCGATGTCCCGCCCACGGACATTGGCCGTGACCACGACGCGGCGCTTGCCGTTCTCGCGGCTGACCTGGTTCGGCCCCTCGGTCAGGCGAAAGGCCGCGAGGCTGCGCAACGGAACGGAGGCCGCGGCCGCGC
>JAQGIA010000342.1 GCA_028291445.1 Belnapia sp. | reverse complement strand
CGCGCCGAGGTCGAGACCCGCCCGCGCCACGCCGGGCCGCGCGCTGGGCCCAGACCTGGCGCTAGGCACTGGCAGGATCTGCACCCCGGCCGCCAGATAGGGCGCCAGCTCGCCCGGCCGGCGGTTGGTGCGGGTGGCGATCCAGGTCGGCACCTCCCGCGCCGTCGCCACCAGCTTCGCCCCGATCGGGGTCCGCAGCCGGCCGTCGGCGACCACCCTTGCCAGCGGGACCCTGGCCATGCCGGGGATGCGGCAGGTCAGTTCGGGGTCGTCGGCCAGCACCGTGCCGCTGCCGACCAGCATGGCATCATGTCGGCCGCGCAGCGCATGGGCCTCCCGCCGGGCGGCGGGGCCGGTGATCCATTGGCTCTCGCCCGCGGCGGTGGCGATCCGCCCGTCCAGCGTCGTCGCCAGCTTCAGGGTGACCAGCGGCAGGCCACGGGTGATGCGCCGGGCGAAGCCGGCGTTCACGGCCCGCGCCTCCGGCCCCAGCAGCCCCAGTTCGACGATCACCCCGGCCGCGCGCAGCCGCTGCAGCCCGCGGCCATCGACCCGCGGATCCGGGTCGCCGGTGGCGACCACCACCCGGCGGATGCCGGCGCGGACCAGCGCGTCGCAGCAGGGCGGGGTGCGGCCCCAATGGGAGCAGGGCTCCAGCGTGACGTAGGCGATGGCGCCGCGGGCGCTGCCGGGGGAGGCGGCCTCGGCCCGGGCCAGCGCCTCGGCCTCGGCATGCGGCCGGCCGCCCGGCTGGGTCCAGCCACGCGCCAGCACCCGGCCATCCTTGACCAGCACGCAGCCGACCGCCGGATTGGGCCAGGTATTGCCCAGCCCACGCCGCGCCACCGCCAGCGCCGCGGCCATGTGCTGCCGATCCTCGGCGGCCATGTATTGCCGATCCTCGGCGGGCATGTGCTGCCGATCCTCGGGGGGGGGCGGATCGCTCATGCGCAAGGATATGGGAAGGCGCAGCGGGTCACGGAACGCAGGCCTCCCTCGGGCATGGCGGGGCCCAAGTCTTTACGGCAGATCACGCGCCGGTGGTAAGGGGGTGGCCGATGCGCCCGCCGCATGACCGACCGGCAAGGCCAGCGTCACCCGCAGACCGGTGCCGCCGCTTGCGTCGCCGAGTTCCAGCCGGGCGCCGTGCAGCTCCGCTACCGCCGCCACCAGCGCGAGGCCCAGCCCGGCGCCCGGCCGGCTGCGGGCCGCATCCAGCCGGTGGAAGCGCCGCAGCACGGCTGAACGCGCCTCGGCCGGGATGCCGGCGCCATCATCCTCCACGGTGATGACCGCGGCGGCCGAAAGCGCCAGCGCCACCCGGCCGCCCTCCCGGCCATGGGTGATGGCGTTGTCCAGCAGGTTGGCCAGCGCCTGGGTCAGCAATTCGCGGTCACCGAAAATCCGGACGCCGGGGGCGATGGCGGTCTCCAGCCGCTGGCCGCGCGCCTCGGCGGCCGGGGCATAGACCTCGGCGACGGTCGCCAGCAGGGCGGAAAGGTCGAGCGCGGCGAAGCCGGACCGCCGGGCGCCGCTTTCCACCTGGGCGATCCGCAGCAGCGCGGCGAAGACTTCCAGCAGATGCTCGCAATCCTGGATGGCGGCCGTGGTGGCGGCGCGCCAGCTTTGTCCGTCCCAGCCCTGGTCGTCTTCCGCCCGCAGCGCGCCTTCCAGCCGCTGGCGCAGCCGGGTGAGGGGGGTGCGGAGGTCGTGGGCGATGTCGTCCGTCACCTGCCGCAAGGTCTGCATCAGGCTCTGCACCCGGTCGAGCGCCGCATTCACCCGCCGCGCCAGGCTGTCGAATTCATCGCCGCCGGCCTGGTCCCGCGCACCGCGCAGCGGCACCCGATGGCCGATCTCCCCGGCCTCCACCCGCGCCAGGGCCGCATCCATCGCCGCCGCCCGGCGGGTGACCCCGCGGCCCATCAGCAGCCCGCCCGCCAGGCCCAGCAGCAGGGCGCCGCCGCCGACCCAGCCGGCGGCGCCCAGCAGCAGCGCCTCCAACCGGCGCACCGGCGCCACATCCCGCGCCACCACCAGGAAATAGCCGCCCGGCAGCGCCGTGCCGAAGGCCAGCAGCTCCGCCGCCTCGCTCTCGTCCTCGGCGCCTTGCAGCCGCAGGTTTTCCCAGCCGGCGGCGCGCGGCGCCTGGGCCAGGTTGCCGGCGATGCGGCCGCCATCGGGTGCCGCCAGCAGGAAATACTGGTTGCCGCTGCGATCCGCCGCCAGCCGCGCCTCCAGCGAAATAGCGACCGAGCGCGGCCCGCCGAGCCGCGCCGCCTGGACCAGCACGCCGGCGTCCCGCTCCACCTCCTCGGCCAATTGGCGAAGGGCGAAGCCGGTGGTGGCCCACCAGGCGACCGCCGAGAGCGCCCCGGTCCCGAGCAGGGTCAGCAGCAGGTGCAGCAGGGTCACCCGGAAGGCGATGCTGCGCCACCAGCGGGTGCCCCGGCGCGTCTCGCGCCTAGTCGCCGGCGCGGATGACATAGCCGGCGCCGCGCATCGTATGGATCAGCGGTCCCGCCTCGTCGCCACCGAGCTTGCCGCGCAACCGGCTGACATGGGTCTCGACCACGCTGGTCTTGGGGTCGAAGTGGAAGTCCCAGACCCCCTCCAGCAGCATAGTCCGCGTCACCACCTGGCCCTCGCGGCGCATCAGGTATTCCAGCAGGCGGAATTCGCGCGGCTGCAGGTCAATCCGCCGCCCGGCCCGCGTCACCTGCCGCTTCAGCAGGTCCATCTCCAGGTCGCCGACCTTGAGGATGGTGGCCTCGGCCGCCATCGGCGGGCGGCGGGCCAGGGCGTTCAGCCGGGCCGCCAGCTCGGCGAAGGCGAAGGGCTTACCCAGATAATCGTCCGCCCCGGCCTCCAGCCCCTCCACCCGGTCGCCGACGCCGGTGCGGGCGGTGAGGAACAGCACGGGTGTCCGCTGCCCGGCGGCGCGCAAGGCCCGCACCAGAGCCAGCCCGTCCAGCCGCGGCAACATGCGGTCCACCACCAGCACGTCGTAGCTCTCGGCCATGGCCAGATGCAGCCCGTCGGCGCCATCGGCGGCATGATCCACCACATGCCCGGCCTCGGTCAGGCCGCGCCGGACGAAGCCCGCCGTCTCCGTGTCATCCTCGACCAGCAGGATCTTCACGACCGCCGCATCTTCACGCCACCTCCACCCACCATACGGATCGGTATGGTTCAGGGCAGCATGCGGTCAAACGCCGGGGTGTTCCATGGGCTCATGCCGCTCTCCCCACCGGGGCGGCCCTTGAGGAGCCAGACCCGATGCCCCGCATCCAACCGCGTACCCGAATCCTTGCCGCCGGCGCCCTGGCGCTTGCGCTCGGCACCACCGCGCTGACCCAATTCGCCCCCGTCGCCACCGCGCAGCAGGCCGCCCCGCTTGGGAGCGCCCCTGGGACTGCCCCTGGGAGCGCCCCCGGGACAGCCATCGCCCTGCCGCGCCCGGTCGGCCCGGATTTCGCCGATCTCGCCGCCCGCGTCGCCCCCGCCGTGGTCCGCATCAGCGTCACCGGCCATGCCGAGGCGACCCCGGTGCAACTGCCCCCCGAATTCCGCGGCACCCCCTTCGAGCGCTTCTTCCAGCAGCGCCAGGGGCCGGGCCAGGGCGGCGGGGGCCAAGGTGGCGGCCAAGGCGGTGAGCGCCGCACCATGGGCCAGGGCAGCGGCTTCATCATCGACGG
>JAQGIA010000333.1 GCA_028291445.1 Belnapia sp. | reverse complement strand
GCCCAGCGGCTCCGAGGCGAACATGTAGAACAGCAGCAGGGCAGGGGGCACCAGCACCCGCAGGCCGTAGAAGCGGGACCGCCCGGGAACCGCTTCCTCCTCCTCAGGCACCTCGAAGCTCTGGCCGATGCCCAGCGCGATCAGCACGCCGCAGAGCGCCATGCCGCCGCCGATGACCATGGGAAAGGCAGCCGGTCCCACATCCTGCCCGGGCACGCCCGGCAGGCGGGAGCCGCTCCAGGCCGCGAGCCCGCCCAGGGTCATCAGGACCGTGCCGGTTACCCGGTCGGATAATTGCACGCCGTTTTCTCCCTTGGAGTCTTCCCTGGCCGGCACTGTAGCGAACCCTTCGGTTACCTCCAGCCGCATATTCGTTATCGTAAGGAATAGGCTCGCGGGTTTGGCACCTGGCGCCGGCCGGTCCATGATCGGCGGCAAGCACCACCGGAGGAACCCCCACCATGGATCAAGCCGCCGCATGAGCATCGCCTGGCAGGATCGACTGCATTCCATCGAAGCCACCGAACGCGGCCTGGAAGGCGCCGGCTACATCGCCAACCGCTCCATATCCACCGCCGTCTACCTGGCGCACCACCTGCGCAAGCCCATCCTGGTGGAAGGCCCGGCCGGCGTCGGCAAGACCGAGCTGGCCAAGGCGGTCTCATCCTGGCTCGGCCTCAGCCTCATCCGCATGCAGTGCTACGAGGGGCTCGACGAGAGCAAGGCGCTGTACGAGTGGAAATACGGCAAGCAGCTGCTCTACACGCAAATCCTGAAGGACCGGCTCGGCGCCACCCTGGGCGAGGAGCCCGGCCTCGAAGCCGCGCTGACCAAGCTGCATGGCTTCAGCGACCTGTTCTTCTCCGAGCATTTCCTCGAACCGCGGCCTTTGCTGCGCGCCCTGCGGGAGCCCGGCGGCGCCGTGCTGCTGGTCGACGAGGTCGACAAGGCGGACCAGGAATTCGAGGCCTTCCTGCTCGAGATCCTGTCGGACTACCAGGTCTCCATCCCCGAGATCGGCACCATCAAGGCCGATGTCCCGCCCATCGTCATGCTCACCTCGAACAGCCAGCGCGACCTCGGCGATGCGCTGAAGCGCCGCTGCCTCCACCTGCACATCGGCCTGCCCGACGCGCGGCTGGAAGCCCGCATCATCGCCACCCGCGTCCCGGGGGTGGAGGAGAACCTGCGCCGCCAGCTCGTCGCCTTCGTCCAGCAGATCCGCACGCTGGACCTGAAGAAGCTGCCCTCGGTCAGCGAGACCATCGACTGGGCCCGCGTGCTGGTGCTGCTGCACGTCCGCGAGCTGGAGCCGGGCCTGGTGCGCGAGACGCTGAACGTGCTGCTGAAATTCGAAAGCGACATCGAGGCGGTGGAACCCCAGCTCGGCGAGCTGCTGCTGAAGTCGAAGCGCGAGGCGGTGCCGGTGCGGTGAGGGACCAGGGGATGGCCGAGGGGACGGCCCAAGCGATGGTCCAAGGGGCGGCCCAAGGGGCGGCCCAGGCGGATGACCGGGTAATGGAAACACCATTGCTCGACTTTTTCCGCGCCGCCCGCAGCGCCGGGCTGCGCATCTCCCCGGCGGAGACCATCGATGCGGTGCAGGCGGTGCAATTCGTCGGCTTCGCCGATCGTGCCCGGCTGCGCGACACCCTGGGCCTGGTGCTGGCGAAGACCGCCGAGGAGAAGCGCGCCTTCGCCGCCTGCTTCGATCTGTTCTTCACCCGCGCCGGCTTCCGCGAGGACGCGGCGGCGGCGGCGGAGGCCAACGGCGCCGCCTCGCCCGAAGGCCAGCCGAGCGGCGAGGGCGAGGGCCAAGGGCAAGGCAATGGCGGCGAGGGCGGCCTTGCCCGGATGATCCTCGCCGGCGACCAGGCCGCGCTGGCCGCCGCCGCCGAACAGGCGGCGACCGAGGCCGGCGTCTCCAACATCACCATCTTCACCCAGGTCAATCTCTATACCCGCCGCATCCTGGAACGGATGGGCCTCGGCGCCGTCGAGCGCGAGATCGCGGCAAACCCCGAAGCCCCCCGCACCGCCCGGCTGCGGGTCGGCCGCGACCGGCTGCGCGAGCAGGTGAAGGATCTGGTGCAGCAGAACCTGCTGCTCTACGCCCAGGGCCGCAACGAGGAATTCCGTGAGCGCGTGCTGTCGCGCACCCGCATGGCCGCGATCGACCGGCGCGACCATGACCGGATGCGCCTGCTGGTCCGTGCCATGGCCCGGCGGCTGGCCACGCAATACGGCCGCAAGCGCAAGCGCGATCGCCGCGGCGTGCTGGACGTGCGGAAAACCCTCCGCCGCAACATGGGCTGGGAAGGCGTGCCCTTCCTCACCGTCTGGAAGCAGGAGACCATCGACAAGCCGAAGCTCGTCGTGCTCTGCGACGTCAGCGGCTCGGTCGCGGCGCTGGCGCAATTCCTGTTGCTGTTCCTGTATTCCTTGCAGGAAGCCCTGGCCGGGCTGCACGCCTTCGCCTTCTCAGGCGCGCTCGCCGATGTCTCGGATCTGCTGGAAGACCTGCCGATCGACCGTGCCATTCCCGCGGTGATGGACCGCGCCGGCTTCGGCTCCTCGAACTACGGCCGCGCATTGGCCGATTTCGAGGCCGGCTTCATGGGGCTGCTGGACAGCCAGACCACGGTCATCATCCTCGGCGACGGCCGCGGCAACCGCACCGATCCGCGCGTCGATATCCTCGCCCGCATGGCCAACCGCGCCAAGCAGATCGTCTGGCTGAACCCGGAGGTCCGCACCGTCTGGGGCAGCGGCGACAGCGACATGCTGCGCTACGCGCATCATTGCCGGGTGGCGGCGGTCTGCAACACGCTGGACCAGCTCGACCGGGTGATCAGCGACCTGCTGCGGGATGGGGCGTGAACGCCATCCAGCCGCGCGCCGCCGCCTTGCCCCGCCAGACCGCGCCCAGCCGTGTCGCCATCGGCCCGATCAGCCGTGGCGGCAGGAAGCCGTAGCGCCCCGGCATCCGCCGCAGGCCGAACCCGGGCCAGATGAGTCCGTCGCGTTCACCCCGCCATCGCCCGTGGTGCGTTGTTGGGCGGCCCCAGCCATACCGCCCCCGGATGCAGCACCGTCGCCCTCGCCGCATCCGCGACACTCAGCGTGCCCGCCTGGGCGAAGGTCCCCCGCACTTCCTCCAGCATCGCCGCCGCCGCATGGTCGCCCCCGGCCTGCCCCAGCGCCGCCACCGAATACAGGAAGGCCCGCCCGGCGAAGCACATGTCGGCCCCGACCGCGAGCGCCCGGAACACATCCAGCCCCGAGCGGATCGAGCCGTCGAACAATACCTTCGCCCGCCCCGCCACCTGCGCCGCGATCGCCGGCACGGTGTCGATCGAGGCCGGCGCCGCATCGAATTGCCGGCCGCCGTGGTTCGAGACCCAGATGCCGTCCACCCCGAGCTGCACCGCCCGCTCGGCATCCTCCGGGTGCTGGATGCCCTTCAGCACCAGCGCCCGCGGCCAGGCCGCGCGGAACCGGGCGATATCCTCCCAGGTCACGCCGGTGACCATGTTCTGCTGCACGAAGGCGGTCAGCGCCGCCTGGCCGGCGGTCTCGCCCACGTATTTCCGCATGTTGGGGAAGGTCGGCTGCCCCTTGGTCAGCATCTCCAGCGCCCAGAACGGCGCCCGGGCGATATCGAAGACGGTCCGCGGCCGGTAGCGGAAGGGCGTCACCAGCCCATTCTTCACGTCATGCACCCGCTTCTGCCGGGCCGGCACGTCGAGCGTCACCACCAGCGCCTTGGCGCCCACCGCCTCGGCCCGGGCGATCAGGTCGAGCGACAGCGCATGCCGGTTCGCCGGCAACCCGTAAAGCTGGAACCAGAAGACATCCGGGGCCAGCCGCGCCAGCTCCTCCATCGGGACGTTGGCGACGGTCGAGGACACATAGGGGATCCGTGCCGCCTGGGCCGCCGCGGCCAGGATCGCGTCCGCCCGCGGCCAGACCATGCCGGTATTGCCCATCGGCGCGACGCCGACCGGTGCGGCATAGTCCTGGCCGAACAGGCTGGTCCTGATCGAAACCGCCGAGACATCCAGCGCGTAGCGCGGCACGATCCGCACCGCATCCATCGCCGCCCGGTTATGCGCCACGTTCGGCGCCCCGTCGCCGACGCCGCCGGCGACGAAATCATAGGCGAAGCGGGCCACTCTTCCCTTCGCCCGGCGTTGGAGGT